>NZ_JBHUQX010000050.1:0-31373 GCF_042674225.1 Streptomyces sp. NPDC056948 | reverse complement strand
GTCCTGGTCTCCGTCCTGGCCCTCGGCGTCTCGATGATGCCCTTCGGCGGCAGCGGCGACGACCTCGGGGCACGCGGCGACACCGGCCGTCAGCCGGTGGCCGACCCCGAACTGTCCCTGCCGTCCGTCCCTTCGTTGCCTCCCGCGACCTCGAAGCCGGCCGGCAAGGCCACCGAGAACACGGGGAAGTCGCAGAAGCCCGGCAAGCCGGAGAGCAGCGACCGCCGGACCGAACCGCAGGGCACCTCCTCTCCCACGGACCGCGCGGAGGGCGGCGAGAGCGAGAACCCGGAGGACCCCACCTGCCGGGTCGAGTACGACCTGGTCAACCAGTGGCCCGACGGCTTCCAGGCCACCGTCACCGTCACCACCAACGAGTCCCTCGACTCCTGGCGCGTCTCCTGGTCCTTCCGGGACGGCCAGCAGGTCGGCCAGATGTGGGACGCCTCCGTCTCCCAGAACGGCCACCGCGTCACCGCCACCGCCGCCGACTACAACAAGTCGGTCCAGGCGGGCGACGACCTGGCCTTCGGCTTCCTCGCCTCCTGGCGTGGCAAGAACTCCCCGCCGTACGACTTCGAGCTGAACGGCCAGGACTGCGCGAAGGCCTGACCCGGCCGCCGGACAGCAGGGGCGCGGTATCTCCTCGAACCGCGGGGCTCGCGGATCGTCCGCAGGCTCGTGGCCAGAGCGGCTGACGCGATCATGAACACGGCGTACGTCACCAGCCTCCCTCGCGCGCCCAGGGCCACCAGGGCCCGTAACAGTCGCGGGCGCCGGCGACCGGCCGCGAACGGGGGCGCCGCCGAGCGGGCGTTCCGCCGGATCCGCGCCCAGCTCGCCAGCCTGGTACTGGGTGAGCGCGGTGGGCGGTTGGGGCCCCGGGACGAGGTGCGGCAGGGCGGCGGACTCGGCGAGGCCGGAAGAACGCAAAGCATGCACCGGCCAGGAAGACCACCAGCCCGACCCATCGTCGCCGCGTCCCTCGCACTCGCATGGGGAGAGGCTCCCGCAGTGGACCGCGGTGCGTCGCACACTTGCGAGCCGTTGGTCGGGCAACCTTTGGTGTTCCCACTCCATGCTCGGTGCCCGAGAACACCTCTCTCTGACCCGGTACTGCGATTGCACAACGCAGAAGACGTACCGTAGCCAGGGATTACCCGATTTGAGGGACACGTCACGAGACAGGCGGGTCTCGCCGTAGGCTTGTGCCTCATGGAGCGCTTAGACCCCACCGACCCTCCCATTGCCGGGAGTGTCGTGACGCACGACGCCGTAGTGATCATCCCAGGGATCATGGGCAGCGAGCTGATCGAGACGGAATCCGGTCGTGTTCTGTGGGGCATGCGGACAGCGCTCCAGTACTCCGCCCGCTGGCACCACAAGCGCGGGATGGCGGCGCTCGCCGTCACTGAGGACGAGCGGGCCGGGCGCACGGGCCGGATCACCGCCCGGCGGCTCCTGAAATTCGCCTCCTGGTCGCCTCTCCTCGGAGGAGTGGAGCCATACACCAACCTCGTCCGGGGGATCACGCCCGCCGTCGCCGACCCGGCGGCAATCTGCGAGTTCGCTTACGACTGGCGGCTCCCCGTCGCTTACAACGCCCGTGCACTGGCCGAGGCGATCGACCGGCATCTGCAGGCCTGGACGGCGCATCCCGCGTACGCGGCGGCCCGGCGCCATGCCCCGGACGGGCGACCGGCCGAGGTGGTGCTCGTCGCGCACTCCATGGGTGGCCTGCTGATCCGGGAGCTCACCCGGATACCCGGAGCCACGGATCGGGTACGGGCCACGCTCACTCTCGGAACACCGTTCCACGGCGCGGTGAAGGCGGCGGCGATCCTCAACTCCGGGCGCGGCGCGCCCGTACCGCTGCCCCACCGGCAGTTGCGAGACCTGGCCCATACCCTTCCCGGGCTGCACGATCTGCTCCCCGCCTATCGCTGCGTCGAGACCGAGGACGACATGGTCGCGCCGACCCCCGCGGACATCGCCGCCCTCGGCGGCGATCCCGAGCTGGCCAAGGCCTCCCTCGACCGCACGGCGGCGCTGCGGTCCATACGCATCCCGGACCACGTGATGGTCGTCGGCATCGCCCAGCACACCATGCAGAGCATGCGGCTGAAGGACGGGGTCGTCACACCTCAGCCGTACATCTTCAAGCGACACTCGGACCACGAGGTGTGGCGGGACGCTGTCGGGCGGCCGCTCAAGGACGACTGCGGCGGCGACGGCACTGTCTATCGCTACGCCGGACATGTCGCCGGCACCGAGGAAAGCGGTACTTACGCCCAACAGCACGGCGCACTGGCCACCTGCGGTAGCGCGATCGACCGGGTGCGCGGACTGCTCACCGGGCTGCGTCGCCTCGAAGACCTGGGACAACGACTCGGGTACGGCGAGACCGGGCTCGAGGTGCCCGATCTCGTGGGCGTGCAGGAGGAGTTCGAGATCACGGTGACCGGCGAGGACGACCCCCGCCGCATGACCTGCCAGATCCAGGACACCGGTGACACCGACCGCGTCGTCGACACACCGCGGCTGCCGCCGCGCCGGGACACGTCCGGCGCGCTGCGCGTCCGGTGCCGGCTGCGGAAACCCGGCCTGTACCGGATCAAGGTGTCCGGCGGCAGCGAACCGGTCACCCGGCTGGTCCTGGCCAGCGCCGAGGACCCGGACCTCGGCGGCTGACCCGTGCGGGGGGACATGAACCCGGAGGCGAAGCCGGACGGGGACGGCTTCGACGTCTACTCTGTGGCGCTCGGCGACTACGTGCGGCAGGAGAACTTCGACGCCGACGAGGAGGCCCGGGCGATCGGTGATCTGCTCGCCCAGTTCGGCGGCACCCTCGTTCCCTGGGAAGTGAAGTCCGAGGAACGCGACCTGACCCAGGTCGACCTGCGGCTGAAGGCCTGGGCCAACCCGCACGACGTCCGCAACGGCGTTCTGCTCTGGATCGGGCACGGCACGTCGAACGCGGAGGACTCCGCCCTGTACGTGAGGGGACACCCCACGGCGACGGACGACACCGAGCTCGCCGCGGCCACCTTCGCCAGGCATGTCGTCGACGCACGTCGGTTGCGGTCCTACTACGGCAAGTGGGACATCGTCGTCGTCGAGGCGTGCGGCGCGAAAGGCTTCGTGGAGCGGGCCCTCGCCGCGATCAGCGCGGCCAGGAGCGCCAACGGTCTGCTGCTCGTCGGCTCGGGACGGGACGAGGGCATCGGGCACCTGGGCACGTTCCGCCGCGTCCTCGCACAGATCCTCACCCACCGCTACTCGGACCACGACACGGAGATCCCCGTCGGCGGACTGGCGCAGTACCTCGACGAAGCGCAGGCGTTCTCCATCTTCCCGCTCAACCTGGGCGGCCTTCCGCCGCTGCGCCGCCGTACCGCCTTCCCGGTCACAGCCTCGGTGGAGAACCACGCCCGGCTGCGCGAGGCGATCGACGCACTGCCGGAGACGGAGCGCGCGCACTTTGCACGCAAGGGACTCGGCTCGGAGTTCGGGGAACTGTCCTGGTGCTTCGCCGGGCGGGGGGAGGACCGGGCCGCCATCGCCGGGTGGCTCGCCGAACACCGCTCGGGCCTCCTGGTCCTCACCGGCCGGGCCGGGTGCGGCAAGTCCGCTCTGCTCGGCAACGTCCTGCTGCACGCCAACGCCCGCCTCAGCGAGCTGCTGCCGTTGTTGTCCCGGGCCGGTCTCGCCGACCAGGACGGTGAAGACTCCCCCGACCTGCCGAAGTTCGACGCCACACTCCATCTGACCGGGGCGACCACGCACGACATCACCACCCGGCTCGCCCGGGCCCTCGACGTCGAGGTGCGGCCGGACGCCCTGTATCCCGTCGAACGCTCCAACGCTCTGGTCCACGCCCTGCGTTCGGCGGCGCGTCCCGACCGGACGTACACGCTCCTCGTGGATGCCCTGGACGAAGCGCACGAACCCTCGCTCATCGCCGGCCTGCTGCGCGAACTCGGCACACTGGCGGGCATACGGATCGTCGTCGGATCCCGCCCTTGCTCCTGCGAAGCACCCGACTGCCCGCCCAGCGCCGACCGAGACCTTCTCGACGCTCTCGGCGAGGGCGAGGAGCATGTCCACGTGCAGTGGTTACGCCGCGACGCGCAAGCCCTTTCCGCATTCGTCACCAGGAGCCTGGAGCGGGCACGGCCCGTCTTCCCCGGTGGGCCGGAGACGTTCCTGGACGCCGTCCGACGCGCCGCCGTGCTGATCGTCGGCGACGAAGAGGCGGACCGGGACTTCCTGTACGTGAGCCTTGCCGTGCACGAGATCCTCGCCGACCCCGGTCTGCTGACCGCCGACCGCGTCGGTGAGCTCGCCGAGCTGCTGAGGGGCGACCACCGCACCCTGTTCGCGGCCGCGCTGCGGCGGCTCGGCGCCCGGCACGCCCGCGCTCTCCAGCTGATCGAGGCTCTCGCCCACTCACAGGGCAGAGGGCTGCCCCGTGCGGACCGGATCTGGGCCACCGCCGCCTCGGCGCTCGGCGACTGGCCCGCCGACCAGGTCGGCCCCGACGACATCGACGACCTCCTCGAGGTCGCGGCGCCGTACATCATGCTGGACGGAGAGGACGGACAAAGCGTCCACCGCCTGGCGCACCGCACCTTCGCCGAGCACTTCACCCATGCCGGCCCGAGCGACGTCGGCGAGCGCGCGCTGCGGATCACCGACGCGCTCGTGCGGCTCGCGGACGAAAGCCCCGGTCAACCGCTCAACTCCTATCTGAAGCGGCACCTCTCCGGTCATGCGGCCGCGGCCGGCATCCGGGGATGGGCCACGCTCGCCGACCGGCCGGCCGTGCTGGACCGGCTGTCCGTACTGGCCGTCGCCACCGACGTTCTGCGCGCGGTGGGCGAATCAGGCGAGCTGCCGCCGGCTGTCCTGGGAGTCCTGGACACCGCCCACCTCCTGCGGCGGGGCGGACCAGCCGATCGAGTCGGCCTGCGCCAGCTCGGCACGGCCCGCGCGACCGGGATCGCCCCCGTACGGGAGGATCCGAATGAGGGCCTGCGGCGCGCGGGCTGGCAGGTGTGCTGGTCCCGGTTGCGGCCCCGCCCGCCCCGGCTGACCCTCGCCTGCCGTGGGGCGGTCCGCTCACTGACGCCCGTCACCGGACCCGGCGGGAGCACCCTGCTCGCCGGTGTCGACGACGGCGGCAACCTCCACGTCTGGGACCCGGCACGCTGTTACGCCGCCACGACCGCCCCGGCGTTCTCCACCGGGCCGGTGACCTCGGTGACGGCCCTGCCGGGCACCACCCTGCTGGCGACCTCGGGTCACGACAAGTGCGTGCGGATCTGGGACCTGTCCGCGCACCGGCCCCGCCTCGTCCGCTCCGTCAGCAACGGCATGTGGCCGCACTCTCTGCACGGCTGCCTGGTCCCGGGAGGCACAGACGGAGCCTCGGCCGAGGTGCCCCTGCTGGCGGTCGGGGAGTACGGCGGCGGGATCCGCTTCGTCGAACCACTGACCGGTGGGACCCGCCGCGTGTTCCGCAGTCATGACAGCGGACCGGTCTGGGCTCTCACGGCTTTCCGCGACGCCGACGGAGCCACGCTGCTCGCCAGCGCCGCCAGCGACGGGATCCGGGTCTGGGCCGCCGGCGACCTGCGCCGCCAGGGCGATCCCGTGCACCGCGACGGTGCGACGGCTCGAGCTGTGGTGGCCTTCGACCGCCCCGACGGCCGCGGCGCGTTACTGGGCGCCGGATGGGACGACGGCCGGGTGCGGGTGTGGGACCACGCCACCGGAGAGTCCGTCGTCGAGTTCGACTCCGACAGCCCCGTGCACGGCCTCACCGTCCTCACCGCCGCCGACGGCCACCGTCCGCTGCTCGCCGCAGTTGCCCGGGACGGAGCCGCACGCGTCTGGGACGCGATGACCGGCGTGACGGAAGGCGTGACCGAGGCACCGGCCGAGGACGGCCCGCACGACCCCGGTTCCCGCAGCCGGTCCGCCGAGGGTCTGGCCATCACCGCCTTCGCCGGACCGGGCGGCGACACGCTGCTGGCCACCGCCGCCGACAACGGCGTCGTCAGTGTGTGGAATCCGTACCCAGGACCGCGCACTGCCGTCGCCGGCCCCCGCACGGCCACCGATCCGCACATCGACAGGATCGTGCGGCTGACCACCACCGCGAGCCCCGACGGCCGCACCGTGCTGATCGCCGAGAACCGCCGTGGCGCCCTCAGGGCCTTCGACGCCCTCACCGGGGAGCCCGCCGAGGTGCCTCCCGGCCACCACCCCATGGGGCCGCCTCCCGGCACGTCCCTGGTGCGCGGACCGGACGGGACGGTGCTGCGCGCCAGGTACGGCAGGAGCGAGCAGATCGTGCTCACCGTCAAGGCGACGGGCTGCCCCTACGGAACGCCGCTGAAGGCCCACGAGGACTGGGTGACCGACGTCATCGAGTTCACCGCGAGCGACGGACGGCATCTCGTCGCCTCCTGCGGCGACGGCAACGACTGCACCGTCCGGTTCTGGGACCCCACGGACCCGACCGGCCCCGCGACCCCCGCCGGTCGCCCGGAGCCGGTCGACCGGACGCCCCTGCACACCCTCACGCTCGACACCAAGTGCTTCAGCCTGGCCCACCTGGGTGACGGCCGGATCGCGATCGGAACCGACGAGGGCGTCCTCGTCGTACGCATGGAGTCCTGGCTGCTGACAGGACGGACGGAAGGGGGCCGTGATGTCCGGACCGGGCAAGGACAGTGACTGGTACGCCCAACTGGTGGACCGACTCTTCTGCAGACCCGGGGCTTCTTACGGCCCCTACGAAAGGATCCCCGGCGAGCCGGTCGTCGTGCTCGAGAACCGGCTGGTGCGCGTGCGGATGCAGACCCCGGGCGACGAGTACGAGACCTTCGAGATGTCGCTTTTCGACGGCATCCACGAGTTCGCGGGCGAGCTCTGGGAGCACGAGGTGCGCAGCCTGCTGCGGCTCCAGGCACTCAACCACCCCGCGCTGCCGCAGATCAGCGACGGCAGTTTCGACGCGACCGAAGCCATCGCCTTCACCATGACCCAGGAGAACGGCAGGCCGCTGAACATCGACCGGGCGGTCGCCTGGGCCCAGGAACACCGGATCGCCGCCTTCGAACAGTTCAGTGTTCTCGTTGACGCGCTCAGCCAGCTGCACGGCTCCGGAATCCTCCACCGCAACCTCACCCTCGGCGCCCTGCGGGTCAAGACGGGCCACGACGAGGCCTCCCAGCACATGGCCCTGGGGCTCGAACGCTTCGAGATGAGCACACTCATCGGCAACCTGCTGCGTTCCATGGGCAGCCAGTCCCAGGGAGACAACGCCCAGCAGAGCATCCGGCAGCTCTATCTGACGCCCCCGGAAGGCGTCGAAGCGGCCCGCCATCTCACCTACCTGGCCCCCGAGACTCACCCGTCGCTCTTCGACGCGATGCCGGCGTCGCGCCGAGACTGGGACACCACGGACGTCTTCGGGCTCGGCGTCCTCGGCTTCGAGCTGTTCTGCGGCCCGATCAGCGACTGTGTACCGGACGACTACGCGGGCGTCGCGCAGGCCGACGAATCCGGCCTGCGCCAAGCGCTGAGCAAGCTGCACCGGGCGATGCGGACCCATCTGTCCAACCGGTCCGAGGTACCCGCCGCACTGACTCGACTGCTCAGGAGCATGCTGGAGCTGCGCCCCGAGGCACGCATCACGTCGTTCGACGCGGCCCGCCGGATCGAGCGGGACTGGGAGGCTGTCTGCGGCGTCTGGGAGGACAAGGACGAGAGCCAACTCCCCCACCTCGTCGCCTTCATGCCCGACGAGTCCGTCGAGACGATCTACAAGCGGCGCAAATGGGTCTCCCGCAGCCCCGACGACGCGGCTGGCCGCGAGGAGCTGAAGGCGTTCTTCGAGAAGGAGCTGCGCCAGGCCGAACTGGTCAGATCACCCAACGGCGCCTTCGGCTACGCCACGGGCCAAGAGGAGAAGTTGCGAGAGGCGGAGTGGGTCCTCATCGGTGAGAGCGCGGTGTGGTTCTGCGCCTACCTCTACGACGACTCGGGTCCCAAGGACGACCAACGTGTCTACGACGACACCCTGGTCATCAAGTACCTCCACGACCGCGACTACGCCCAGGAACTTGTCAACGCCCACCCACGGCGCCGGCTGTCCCGGATCGACCTGGTCGCCTACAAGGCCCGCCAGGACATCTCCCACCACCGCACCGGCCGCCCGTCGTGGGCCCGGCTCACCGAGTCGGTGTCGGTGGGCGCACGGACCAAGGACCACAAGGACGAGGCCTTCCTCACCGCCCTCGACTTCCTGCTCGACTACCAGACGGTGGAACTCAACGCCCGTAAGTACCCGTTCGTCCGCGTGGACGAGCCGGCGGGCACGATGGCCGAAGCGGCCGCCGACACCGCAGTCCTGACGTACGACCAGCGCAGCGACGACGAACGGCTGCACCGCAACCCGCTGCTCACCTCCTACACCGCGGACCCGCGCCGCCGACCCCTCTTCGGTGATTTCGTGGCCGACCTCGGCACCGACGAGGAGGCCTTCGTCAGGCTCGACTACGCGGAACGGCCGCACTTCGGCCGCAACCCGGTCCAACTACGGTTCCTCCGGCGCCTCGACGCCCACTCGATCCGGGTACGCAGAATCGGCGGGGGGCCGATCCCACCATCCGGCTGGCTGCGCTCCTCGACCGACGCCGGAACCGACATCCAGCTCGGCCGGCAGGCCAGGGCCCGGCACTCCCTGGGGAACCTGCCCGGACTCATCCGGGCCCTCAGAGAGCCCCTCTCCATCGACCTCGGCCGCGGCCGCTACAACGACGCCGACGACGGAAACCTGGAGGGCAACGCCCCCAGCGTGATCCGCGACATGCTCTCGATGCACCCCTTCTACGCCCTCCAGGGCCCACCCGGTACCGGCAAGACCACCGTGGCCACCCATGCGGTCAGCCGCTATCTGACGATGGAGAAGGGCGCTCGCGTCCTGGTCAGCGCCCAGTCGAACTTCGCCTTGGACAACCTCGGCATCCGGCTGGCGGAAGAACTCGCCGACGGCATCGGCAAGGGACAGATCCTGCTGCTGCGGGAGATGTCCGAGGCCCGGGGCATCGACAAGGTCGACGAGCGGCTGCACCGGCACACCCTGCCCGAGCTGACCCGTGCGGTCGTACGCGACATCACACAGAAGCTGGGCCGCAAGCCGGGCACACCGGGCCGCGCCCCCATGACACCGAACGAGGCTGCCCTCGCACAGCAGTGGCTGGAACAGGTCGAGTCCAACCAGGTGGAGATCTCCGACCGCATCAAGGCCGGCGCCAACATCGTCCTCGCCACCTGCTCCATGGCCGCCACCGTCACCGACACGGTCCGCGACCCCTCGGACCTGTTCGACTGGGTCCTCCTGGAGGAGGCCGCCAAAGCCTGGCCGACCGAAGTCGTCACACCGCTGGTACTCGGCGTGCGCTGGACGCTCATCGGCGACCACCGGCAGCTCGGCCCGCACCGGGAGGGCGACCTGCGGAACTTCCTGACGAGTCTCGCCGGACACGGTCACGAAGACGTCAAGCGGCACTACGACGCCCGCAACAGCTACCTGAAAGTACTCGGCCTCTTCGGTGAGCTCTTCCGCACCCAGAGGGAACGGCCTGCGCAGAGCAGACAGGTCCCCCCACTCGGCAGCCTGGAGAGGCAGTTCCGCATGCACCACGTCATCGCCGAACCCGCGAGCCGCGCCTTCTACCCCAAGGAGCCCGCGGAGCAGGACCATGAGCTGGGCCTGCCGGTCAGCTTCCTCACCACCCACGACACCGCCAACGAGTCGCACGGTGTACACAGCCCCGCGTTCCTGAGGGACTGCCCACTGGTCTGGATCGACACCACCGGGCGGCCCGGCTGCGCCGACGAGGGGTACTGGACCAACACCGGCGAGGTCGACCTGGTGGACCGGCTCGTCACCGGCATGAAACCGGCCCCGTCCGACCCCTCCGAACCGGACGCCGAAGGCAGCCTCGCGGTTCTCACCCCGTACGCCGCCCAGGTCGCCCTGCTCAAGCAGCGCGGGTCGCTGCGCGGCCGGGTGCACACGGTCCACTCCTTCCAGGGGCGGGAGGCACAGCGCGTCGTCGTCTCGCTGGTGCGGTCCACCGTGCGGGGCAACACCCTGCAGAACGTCGGACACGTTGGTCAGGCCGAAGTGATCAACGTGCTGATGTCCCGGGCCCGTCGGCTCCTCGTCATGGTCGGCAGCCTGAGCCACTTCGCCGAGCACGGCGGCTCCGACTGGCGGCTGGTGACGGACACCGTGAAGCGGTTCGGCCGGGTCGTCCCCGCCGACGAGTGGGAGTGAACCGTGGCACAGGACGTCGAACTCGCCATCCCCTGCCGACTGGTCACCCTCTCCCTGCTGCTCGGCCCCGAGGAAGGGCTCACCACCCTGGAGGACCTTGTTGCGAAGGCCATCGCGGCCGGCCGTACCACGGTCGAGGACCAGGCCGAGCTGTTCGCACTGCCGCGGCGGATCGTCCTGGACGTCGTGCACAGCCTGTGGCGCAAGGGCCATGTCATGGTCGACTTCGCCAGAGGAACCCTGGAACTGACCGACGGCGCCCGTGAAGTGATCACCTCGGACGGATCGCTGCGCGACAGCGCGGTGCGGCAGGAACACCGGCAGTTCCTCTTCGAACCGGTCACCGGCCGGATCTTCCCCGCCGACACCGGCACCCGCAGGCCGTCCCAGGCCGGCCTTCACGTACCGCTGCACCAGGTGCTCAGCGAGACCGACCTGCCGGCCGCCGAGCTGTTACGAGCTGTGCAGACCGCCATCCGCAACGACCGTCACAGCAAAGGATTCCGGCAGAACGTCCTCGACGTCGGCTTCCGCAGCCCCGTGCTGCGCCCGGCCAGCGAACTGCGCTGGCTGAGCGCCCACGCGCAGGTGTTCGTCGACAACGACACCGGGCGGATCTCGGCCCAGCTCCTCGACGAGCCGGGATGGAACTCCCGGGCTCGCGAGCGAATGCGCCAGCACCTGGCCGACCTCGCGGACCAGCAGCCCGACCACAAGTTCGTCCGCTCCCTGCGTGGCAAGGCCACGCCCCAACTCGCCCCCGCTGTAAGCGCAGAGAGCCTCCTGCACCGCATGGGCGAGTCGGTTGCCACCCTGTCCGAGGTCGAGGCCAACCAGGTCGAGGTACGGCAGAAGGTCCTCGCCGACCTCTCCCGGCGGTTGTCCGCACGGATCGCCGAGATCAGCCGGGCCAAGGCCGCCGTCACCGTCGTGGCCCGCGCCGCAGGCCACCAGTGGACCGTCGAGGACCTGATCCAGTCCGCCAGGAACCAACTGGTCTTCGCCGCTCCGAACATCAGCTACGCGGTGCTCGGCGGACTCCTGCCGATGTTGCGCAAGGCGTTGGAACGCGGAGTGCACCTGGTCTTCCTATGGGGCAGCAGAGACAGCGATTCCCTGCCCGGCAGAGTGAAAACCGCCCTTTACGACTTGGAGGCCCGTCACCGCTCCCGGGTGCTCTTCGCCGACCGCAGCGCCCGGATCTCAGCCTGTGTGGTGGTCCAGGACAACCAGCGGGCGTTTGTCGGCACCCACAGTCCGCTCGACGTGAACACCACCAGCAACAACCGGGGAGAGGTGGGCATCCTCGTCGAGGGCGCCGCCCAGGACGGTCCGCCGGGGGTTCCGCAGTGTGTCATTGACCTGCTCATCTGGGCCCGCAAGTCCTTCCCGTACTGGCAGCTCGGCCAGCGCATCCTGGTCCAGGACGACCACTTCGAACCCGTACCGGAACAGCGCCGTGCCGAACCCGCCACCGTCCCTCCGCCGGGCGAGGAGGAGGGACAGATCGCCGTCCTCCGCCAGGACGCCACCGCCCGCGCCCTGTGGGCCGAGAGCTGGGCGGAGCACCACGCCGTACTGAGGGACGTCCTGCACCGGGCCACCCAGGGTGACCCGGTCGTCGAGATCCTGGAGGACGGGGCACCGCGGGATCTCGTCCAGCAGGCACTGCACGGCGCGTCCCGGCGGTTGGTGCTGGCTGACGACGGCTCGGACGCCCAGGCCTCCGACGAGCGCTTCGTGGCCGCGCTCGGCGGGCGGATCGATCAAGGCGTGACGGTGCAGCTGATCCGGCCGGCCGCACGGGGACCGCAGCAGCCCTCGACGCAACCGGCGCTGAGGGAACTGATCGGGCGTGGTCTGATGGTCCGTGACAAGCGGGCCGGAGCGCGGGCCGCAGTGTGGGACGATGAGGCCGTTCTCGGCAGCCTGCCCCTGCTGCGTGACCGCCGGCGCACCCTGCCCCCCTCGGAGCGCACCAGCCATGTGGGCGTCCACATCCGAGGCGCCGACGTGGTCACCCGGATCGTCGCGGAACTCGGTGTCTCCTCCGAGCGCGGCCCAGAGCCGACGATCGAGGGCGGGCCGGATGGATCGCTCAGGGGAGCCACCGCCGTCGCGCTGTCCCTGCTGGTCGAGGCCGACGCTGAGCGGGGCAGCGCCGCGTACGCGGCGACCGTCGCCGAACGGCTGCGCCAGGTCGACGACCTCTGGGGCGTCCTGGACATCTGGCACCACAAGCAGGTCCCGCCCAAAAACTTGCGGCCAGTGGTCGCCGCGGCGCTCATTCAGGAGCACGACACCCGGGGAGAACGCTGGTCCCGGTGGGCGGACTGGCTGATCGCCGACGCCTGGGACCGGCGCGCCTTCGTCGAGGCCTCGCTGCTGGGCCGACTCCTGCGGGAGGGCGAGAAGACGGTGCCGCCCGCGGCCTGCACCGCCGCTGCGGCGATCGAGACCGGCCCCCTGGGCTCCGCTCTGCTGGACGCGGCACTGGAACTCGCTTACTGCGAACCGGCTGCCCAAGCGGTGGGCGCGGCCGCCGGGCTCGCTGAGACACTGCTGCGGGCCCTCCCGGGCGAGGGGCCAGCCGTGCTGGACCTGCTCGGAGACGCGCTGCCACCCTCGTGGCGGGAATTGGCCGCGATGGCCCAACGCCACCGTGCGGGAGGCAACGGACCCCTCCCGCTGGCCCTGCTCATGTCCGAGCTGTCCCGGATGACGGAGTTCAGCGAGACGGCCGAGAAGTGGGCGGAACTCATCGACCAGATCGACCGGATGGAGCGGCTGCACCGCTTCACCTTCTCCTCCGGAAAATTCCTGCACAGGGAACTGTTCGCCAAGGACGGGATGCTGTCGTGGATCCGGGCGGCGGCCGAAGCAGGCACCGAGGAGTGCGTTCGGATCCAGACCGGCCTTCCCGTTCACGTCCGCCGTCATCTGGACCAGATCGTGGCCGACGGCGGTCGTCCCGAGATCCAGTGGGGCAATCAGCGCACGTTCCTGCAGACCATCGAGGACATCGTGCGTCGCGCCCGGTCCCTGGCCCCCATGCCGAACGGGCGGGGTGTCTCCGCTGGAGCGGCCGCGGAGCTCGCGGGTTGCGCGGAGCTGGCCGAGCTGATCGCGGTCCGATGGGACGCGCTGTTCAGCGATGCGGGCGGACTCGGCCGTCCCTACGCATCGCCTCTGCTGGCCCTGCTGGAGCGGCTCGATCCGCTCGCCCAATGGCACAAGTCACAGCGCAGCAGGAGGACAGCAGAGTGATGACAGACAAGGACGAGTCACTGCGGGCCCTGCTCGCTGTCTGGCCGGGCCGGTTCCGCTTCCCGGGCCTGCTGGTGGCGCTCGCCGACGGCCGGCCGGCGTCCCTGGAGGAACTGGCCCTCGTGGGCCTGGAGGGTATCGCCGGGGACCACGACGAGTACCGCGCCTGCGCGGGGCTGATCTCTGCCGGTGAGTTCCAGATTGCCGAGGAGATGCTCGCCGAGTGCCAGGCCCTGGACATCGCGCAGATCGAGGAGCTGCGCACCCGGCTGGGCCAGCGCCGAGCCGAGTGCCTGCAACTGCTGCTCGGGCGGGTGCAGCAGCTCGTGGATCGGGCCGGCGCGGCTGACGTGGATGTCGTACCGGACCGGGACGCACTCGCCGTACTGTGCGCACGATCGTGGCGGCAGGTGGAGGAACGGCTGCATGCGGACGTGGCGACGCTCGAACAGGCCGTGGACCAGAAGCGGGCGGCACTGCGCCTGCGGTGCGAGGAGGCGACCACACGGGGAGGGGACCCGGACGTACTCGGCGCGTGCAATGTGCTGCTGGACGCCGGGCAACTACGCGCCGTCTCCCTGCTGCTGACCAACGGTGACTCACCGCGCCCGGGGCCGGAGGGCGTGCCGCTGCTGCGGGGCTGGGGACAGGCCGCCGAAACCCCGTCCGAGGTCCTGAAGTGGCACCTCAACCCACTTACCAGGCCGATGAGTTACGACCGCTGGCGGCCCGTCGACCCAACCGGTCAGGAGCTGCTGGAGGCTTACGACGCGCTCGCCGACAACAACGAGGCGATGGTGGCCCGTTTCGCCCGAGCACTCACGGAGTTCCTCGGAGCCGGGAACCGCCCGGTGGCGTCCGTGCACCGCGTCGAGGGCGGCTATCTCACCGCGATCACCGGGGTGTTCGCCGAGGCGGAGACCGCGCCTTTCTGGCCGACCGGCAGCGTGGAGCTCTTCGTCGCCGAGCCGGAGACCACACACCGGCCCGACATCGACCTCGGCCGGCCCTACATCGCGGTGGGCCGCTCCCTGCGGGCGTCCCCCCTCCCCGAACGGACCGCCTGCGCGGTACTCGACCTCGGTCACGTCGTGGAATTGGTCACCCTGCGTTCGCACGTCCCGGTACAACTGCTCAGAGTGCTGGGCGGACAGTGGCCCCTCGATGCGTTCGCGGGCGGGTCGGCCGCCTCACTGGACGCACTGCTCGGCAGCGATCCCGGGGACCGGTGGCACATTCTGCGCTGGATGGTCGACCTCGCCGGACTGGGGGGCCTGACGACCGCCGACGCGCTGTCCTTCCAGGCTGGCCCCGACACGGCATTGCTCCACCTCTTCCTGGAGTACCTGGCCCGTCCCAAGGCGGCGTCGCCCGAGCGCGACGGGTACGCGGTCGTGCGGGACTGGGCCAGGGACCCGTCGTTCGCCCGGACCGTCGAGCAAACGGCCCTCACCTCGATCGCCGACTCGGTGGCCGCCCAGGTCGCCTTCTGGGCCGCGCTGTCCGCGGCTGTCCCGGGACAGCAGGTGACGCTTGAGGAGATTCTGCTGAGCGCCGCGTCCGTCGCCGGAGACGGCGTGGCTGAGGACGGCCACGAGGCGGAGGTCCGTCGTGGTCTGGACCGGCTGGCGGCCCTGCCACTGGTCGACAGGGCCGACGCCGAGGGGGTCCTCTTCCACCGGTGTGGAGTCCTCCTCATGCTCGGGGGCGACGCTGACCGGAAACTGGAGAAGGTGGTCGCACTCCTGGCGGAGGAGGCCACAGCCACCCGTGCCGGTCAGAGCCGTGTCTTCCGGCCCGACGACTGGCGGTTGTACCGATACGCCCTGCGCCCCGAGCTACGGCACTACCAGCAGCTCGCCGGCGCCTCCACCACCACGCCCGAGGAGCTGACGGCCGCCGCCGAGGCCCTGACCGCCACGGCGGGCGAACTCCCCGCCGGTGTCTCGGTGGAGGAGGAGTGCGACCTGTCCGCGACGCTCCTGGCCATGAGAGGCCCCTTCACCGCTCACTATCCGAAGATGAAACTGCAAATCCACGCACCGGACAGCTGCCTGGTGACCGTCTCAGCCGTCGGCCAGCAGCGGCTCCTCTACGAACTACTCGCCAACGCGGCTGAGGCGTGTGCGGAACACGGCGATCCGACCGTACGGGCGACCGTCACCCCGCTGGGCACTGAAGTCGCTGTCGACATTCAGGACAACGGCCCGGGCCTGGCCTACGCGGAGGGGACCGAGCACATCGTGTTCCGCAAGGGCGAATCGACCCGCGGGCCGGACCGGGGCATGGGTCTCTACGCTGCGCGCCGCCTGGCCCGCAGCGTGGACGGAGACCTCAGTGTCCGATCGCGCGTCTTGGGACATCCAGTGCTGCAGGGCGCCCATTTTCGGCTGCTGCTCCCACGGGCCTGAGACTCTCGCAACCAACTGGCCCGGGGGCGCTGCGGGAAGGGAGTACCGTCTCCCCCTCTGCGGCGGGAGCGGCGGGCCGCCCGGTTGCAGGAGCGACTCTGCGAGGGCGGGCGGACATCTGCTGACCCCGGAGTGTCGCACCGAATCGCAGCAGAGCTCGCCCGCCAGCGCTCGCGGCTGCGGAAATTCGATGGCACTCCGGCCAGTGAGCTTCTATGGTCAGTGCTGTTCGCGCGGCGACCGGTTGTCGGTTGCTGCATGGTGATGCTCGCTTTTGGAGGTGTGACCGATGGCTGTCGTCGAGATGGGCGCTGCCCGCATCCAGGAATCCATCAAGTCCACCTCCGTGGCCACCGGCTGACACTCCTCACTTTCTTCGTCGCGTACGCACGCGACCGCCGGGGCCGCCCTCCCGAAGGGTCATCCCCCCTTGAGTTCCATGAACTCCATTTCCGCCTTCTCCGCGCTCGCTCCCTACGGCTGGGACGAGGTCTGGGCCGAGGCGTTCACGCAGTACGACGCCGAAGGGCTGCTGCCCGGCCGCGTCGTGCGGGTCGACCGAGGCCAGTGCGATGTCGTCACCGCCGACGGGATCCTGCGGGCCGACACCGCGTTCGTCACGCCGCACGACCCGATGCGGGTCGTCTGCACCGGCGACTGGGTCGCCGTCGAACCCGGCGGGAACCCGCGCTACGTCCGCGCGTATCTGCCGCGCCGCACCGCGTTCGTCCGCTCCACCTCCTCCAAGCGGTCCGAGGGGCAGATCCTCGCGGCCAACGTCGACCACGCCATCGTCGCCGTGTCCCTCGCCGTCGAGCTCGACCTGGGCCGCATCGAACGGTTCCTCGCACTCGCCTGGGAGTCCGGGGCGCAGCCCGTCGTCGTCCTCTCCAAGGCCGACCTCGTGCCGGACGCCGTCACCCTCTCCCACCTCGTCCAGGACGTGGAGACCAGCGCGCCCGGCGTGCCGGTGGTGCCCGTCAGCTCGGTCGACGGGGACGGGCTCGACGTGCTCGCGGCGATCGTCGGCGGCGCTACGTCCGTGCTGCTCGGGCAGTCCGGCGCGGGCAAGTCGACCCTCGCCAACGCACTGCTCGGCGAGGACGTCATGACCGTCCAGGCCACCCGGGACGCCGACGGCAAGGGCCGGCACACCACGACCACCCGCAACCTGCTCGCACTGCCCGGCGGCGGGGTCCTGATCGACACCCCCGGACTGCGGGGCGTCGGACTCTGGGACGCCGAGACCGGTGTCGGGCAGGTGTTCTCCGAGATCGAGGCACTGGCCGAGCGGTGCCGCTTCCACGACTGCGCCCACGAAGCCGAGCCGGGCTGCGCGGTACTGGCCGCCATCGAGACCGGTGAGCTGGCGGAGCGGCGACTGGACAGCTACCGCAAGCTCCTGCGGGAGAACCAGCGCATCGTCGCCAAGACGGACGCCCGGCTCCGGGCGGAGATCCGCAAGGACTGGAAGCGGAAGGGGGCGATCGGACGGGCCGCGATGGAGGCCAAGCGCGGACCGCACTGGCGTCCGTAGGCGCGTCGCCATCCGCCGGATATGATCAACGGCCGCCCGAGAGGCGGTCAAGTGTTCGTATCGAGGGGGATGGCGATATGCGTTTCAGAGCTCTGGGTGTGGCCGCGGCCGCGGCGGGGGCCCTCGCGGTCACCGCCGCGCCGGCCGGCGCCGCGCAGAACTGGCAGGCGGTGAGCACCAACTCCACCTGGCACTGCGGTGCCTACAAGACCCACAAGGTCTCCGACAACGTCAAGTTCAAGGTCTGCGCCGTCATCAACGGCAGCAGGTACGGCCAGGCCGTCCTGGTCGTACAGAACGCGGCGAGCGTGGCGGTGTCGATCAGTGGTGCGGTGAGCGGCAACTTCGGCAGCAACGTGGACTGCGCCGGCTCCACGCTCAACGCCGGCTTCACTCGCGGATGCCTCGCGCCGACCGAATACGTCGGCAACGAGTCGATCTTCGTGGTCGCCGGCCGGCTGCGGCTCAACGGTGTCGACGACTGGTACTACGACACCGAGTTCTACGTCCCCTAGAGACCGCCCGGTCGCTCTTGAAGACCGTCCGCTCTCTTCGCCGAGGTGAGTTCCAGAGCCAGGGCCACCCGGTCGGCCGCCGTGAAGCCCGCGTCGTGCGCCACGACGTAGGCTTCGTCGCCGAGTTCCTCCCGGACGCGCAGCTCCACGGACAGGCGCGCGGTGTGGAACGGCAGCAGGCCGGTCAGGTCCACCCCGATGTCCCGGCGCAGCCCTTCGGCGGCGCCGAGCAGCGTGGCCGCCGGGCCGGGCCGGGCGACGGCGGCCGTCGCCCACGCCAGGCTCTCCACTCCCCACAACGGACCCCAGTTGTCGCCGACCGCCCGCTGCCGGGCCAGGGCGTCGCGCAGCCGGGGCAGTGCCCGCACCGGATCGCCGTGCCGCAGCTCGGTGATCCCCGCACACCAGGTCGCCCAGCTCCTGGCCCATTCGGCGCCCGACGCCTCGGCCTCGGCGACATACACCTCTCGGGTGGCCAGAGCGGTGTCGCGGGGGCCCATGAAGGCGGCGGCCATGGCCCACATCAGGGTGGCCATGTGCGCGTCCCCCGGCAGTCCCGCGTCCCGGAACGCCTCGCGGGCCCGGGCGAGCCGGTCGACCGCCGTGGTGTCGCCGTCGACGAGCAGGGCGTAGGCACCCTCGACGAACCGCACCGCGGGGTGGGCTGCCGGGGCGGCCCCGGCCGGCCGGCACGCGTCCAGGAAGGCCCGGACGGAGGACCGGTCGCCCTGGCAGAGGGCGATCCACACCGTCATCGCGCGGGCGGCGATGTCCTGGTCCGGCCGGAGGGTGCCGTCCGGGCGGGCGAGCAGCCGCTCCAGCCAGTGCCGGCCCTCCCCGAGCGTGCTGCTGAAGAACCAGCACCGGGTACGGCCCAGGTCGACCGCGATGTCCAGGCCCGTGCCGGTCAGATCCGGAACGGACGCGCACAGGTCGAGCGCCGAACGGATGTTGGGCAGGTCGAGGCGGAGCCGGGTGAGCCAGTCGACCTCCTGCGGCCCGCACCACTCGGCGGCGGCCCGGGCCGCGAGGTCCCGGTAGTGGCGTACGTGGCGCAGCCGCACCGCCGACACATCACCGCGTTCCTCGAGCCGGTCCCGGCCGTACTGGCGGATCGTCTCCAGCAGCCGGTATCTGACCCGCGGTCCGGCATGACCGGCGTACACGATCGACTTGTCGACCAGCGCCGCCAGCAGATCACGGACGTCCCCGGGGGCGAGTGCCCCGCCCTTGCAGACCGCCTCGGCGGCGTCAAGGTCGAAGCTGCCCGTGAAGACGGAGACCCGGCTCCACAGCAGCCGCTCGGCCTCGGTGCACAGATCGTGACTCCAGTCGATGACCTGGCGCAGGGTGCGCCGCCGGTCGTCCGGGCCGCCGCCCCGGGGCGCGGCCAGCAGCCGGAAGCGGTCGTCGAGCCGGTCCAGGATCTCCCCGGCGGCCAGGGTGTTCAGCCGTACGGCGGCCAGCTCGACGGCGAGCGGGATGCCGTCCAGGCGATGGCACAGCTCGGCCACGGCGGCGTAGTTCGCGTCCGTGACGCGGAAGCCGGGCGCCGATGCCGCGGCCCGGTCGGCGAGCAGCCGCAGCGCCTCGCAGCCGGTGTCGTCGGCCCGTTCGGGCAGGGCGAGCCCGGGGACCATCACGACGTGCTCTCCCGGCACCGCCAGCCGCTCCCGGCTGGTGGCCAGCACGGTCAGCTCAGGCGCCCACCGCAGCAGCCGCAGCGCCAGGGTGGCGACCGGTGCCACCAGGTGCTCGCAGTTGTCCAGGACCAACAGCAGCCGCCGGTCGCGCAGATGCTCGGTCACCGCGTCGGCCACGGGCCGGCTGGAGTGGTTGCGCAGGCCGAGCGACTCCGCCACCGTCCGGTCCAGCAGGCCCGGATCGGTCAGCGGTGCCAGGTCCGCGAGCCACACCCCGTCCGGGAAGGCATGGGCCGACCGGGTCGCGGCGCGCAGCGCCAGCCGGGTCTTGCCGACACCGCCGACACCGGTCAGGGTCACCAACCGGGTCCGCGTCAACAGGTCGGCGACGTGGTCGAGTTCCCTCTCACGGCCGACGAACGACGTGGTCTCGGCGGGCAGCCGGCCCGCGGTCCGGTCCCGGCCGGCGAAGGCGGCGGGAGTGTCGTCACCGGACAGCACCCGGCGGTGCGCGTCACGCAGCCCGGCCCCGGGGTCGACGCCCAGCTCCCGTGCGAGGGTGGCCGCCGCCTCCCGGTAGCAGTCGAGGGCCTCGCCCTGCCGTCCGCTCCGGTGCAGGGCCAGCATCCGCTGCTCGTGAAAGCGTTCACGAAGCGGGTGTGCCCCGGCGAGGGTGCGCAGTTCGGACAGCACCCGGGCGTGCCGGCCCAGCGCCAGATCGGCGTCGATCCGCAGTTCCAGGGCGTCGAGAAGGGCCTCGCCCAGGGCGGGCAGCACCTCCCGCAGCGACTCGGCCGGCAGGTCGGTCAGCGGGTCGCCCCGCCAGAGCCGGACGGCCTCGTGCAGGGGCCCGGACGCGTCGGCAGGCCGCCCCGCCTCCAGTGCCGTACGGCCACGCCGGACCAGCGCCGTGAAGCGGTGCAGGTCCACGTCCTGCGGGGTGACGTCGAGCAGATAGCCGGACGGGCGGGTCAGGAGAAGGTCGCGGCCGAGAGCGCGGCGCAACCGCAGCACGTAGTTCTGCAGGGTGTTGGGGACGCGGGCGGGCTGCCGATCGCCCCACACCCGGCGGGCGAGGCACTCCACCGGCACGGTCCGTCCGGCGTCCACCAGCAGCGCGGCCAGCAGGGCCCGCAGCCGTGCCGCGCCGAGCGGCACGGGCACTCCGTCCCGCCGGATCTCCAGCGGCCCCAGCACCATGAACTCGTAGCGTGCACCCATCGCAGTCATGATGCTACACAGGGTGACTCTCGCGTGGCGGGGCCGGTGAGAGCCGGATGTGACCGGGCCGAGAGCGGGCCGGGCGACGGTGGACGGGTCCACGACGATCCGATGATCCGAGAGGAGAACACCGTGCACGACGACCCGTTCGACCTCGACACGCGGCAGACCGGGGCGGGGGAGGTGGATGCTGCCGCGCTGACGAGCGGCGGCACCATGTACCCGTGGTCGGGAGCGGCTGTGCGGTTGACGACCCAGCAGACCCTGCACCCATGGTCCGGTGCCGCCGGGCAGCGGACCAGCCACACCATGCACCCGTGGTCCGGTGCCGCCCGGCAGGCGACCCAGCACGGCACGCTGCCGTTCCCGACACTGTGACCCGGAACGGCCCTTCGGAACCGGGTCGGACGCGGATGCCGTCCGACCCGGTCTTCGAGCATCTCGGTACGGCCCTGCTCCGCTCCCCGCTGCTCCCCGTCGGCACGCTGCGGACACCGGACACACCGGATCCGGCCGATGTGACGGACGCGACGGACGAGGGCAAGGCGCTGCGCGCGGCCGTCACGGAACTGACCGACGATCCGCTGCTGCACGAGGCCCTGGCCCTGTCCAGCCCGTCCCTCGGCCGGCGGCTGGAGTCCGTGCGCACGGGCGGGGACGTGTCCCTGTCCGCGCTGCGCCGCACCTGGCGGGCGGTGCTGCGCTACCGCGCGCGGATGGCCGGCCGGCCCACACCGTTCGGGCTGCTGGCGGGCGTCGCACAGGCCCGGTTCGGCGAGAGCGCCCGGGTGCGGCTCGGCTCGGCGCACGGCAAGTCGGCCCGCCCCGACGCCGAGTGGCTGTCCTGTCTGACGCAGCGCTGGGAGCGGGACCCGGCGATCCTGGCCGGACTGCGCCTGGCGGCCAACGGTCTGTGCGTGCGGCGCGGCGACCGTCTGGTCCTGCCCTACGCGCCTGCCGCGCCGGATGCCGGGCCGGCGGAGGCGGAGGAACCGCGTGAGGTGTCGGTGCGCTGGACGGCGGCCGTGGCGGCGGCCTACGAGCACGCCCGCAGGCCTGTGACCCATGCCGTCCTCACGGAACATCTCCGTGCCCGGCTGCCCGCCGCACCCGCCGGTGCGATCGAGAGCCTGGTCACGGAACTCGTCACCCTCGGCTTCCTGCTGACGGACCTGTCGCCGCCGCCCGGAGCGGCGGATCCGCTGGCGCATGTGACCGACTGCCTGGCGGGTGTCCCGGCCGTGACGGGCGAGGCACGGCGGCTCGCGGGGGTGGCCGCCGCACTCGCCGACTACGCCGAACGCCGACCCGGCCAGGGGCTGCTCGCGCTGCGCGCGGCCGAGGACCGCATGGACGCCCTGACCCAGCGCCCGAACCGCCTCGCCGTGGACACCGCACTCGACGCGGACGTCACCCTTCCGTACGCGGTCGCCGAGGAGGCGCGGCGCGCGGCGGACCTGCTGTGGCGCCTCGGCCCGCCGGTCACCGCGGCGACGCGTCCGCTCGCCCCGTACCATCGCGACTTCCTCGAACGGTACGGCCTCGCACGGGCGGTCCCGGTGGCCGAGCTCCTCGATCCGGTCGGCGGACTCGGCCCTCCGCTGCCGGACACGACGACGCCGGCAGGTGCCCGGGACCGTGTTCTGACGGCCCTGGCCCAGGAGGCGACCGCGTCCGGCGCGCGCGAGATCGTCCTGACCGACCGGGACCTGGACGCCCTCGGCGACGACTCCGGCGTCCCTCCGCCCTCGTCCGAGCTGGTCTTCCAGCTCCTCGCGCCGTCCGAACAGGCGCTCAGCGCAGGGCAGTTCGCCCTTGTCGTGTCCGCCCAGCTCACCGGCACCTGGCCGGCCGGCTCCCTCGCGGCACGCTTCGCCCACCTGCTGCCCGAGGAGGGGCGGTCGTTCGCCGAGACAGCGCCCACGGCGCTCGCCGGTGCCGCCTCGCCGCACGGTCCGGTCCTCCCGGCCCAGTTGGTCTTCCGCCCGGCGCTGCCCCGCGCCGGAAACGTCGTCCGCACCCCCCGCTGGGTCGAACACACCGTGGCACCCGGCACGTTCGGGGAGAGGGCGGACCCCGGGCACCTCGCACTCGACGACCTGGCGGTGGTCGGCGAACTGGACCGATTGCGGCTGGTGTCCCTCCGGCACGACGGGCAGGAGGTCGCCGCGAGCACCTTCCACATGCTCGACACCAGGCGGCTGGCGCCCGCGCACGTAGGCCTGCTGCAGCTGCTGAGCGTCGACCACGTCCGGCCGCTGCTCGGCTGGGACTGGGGAGCGGCGAGGGACTGGCCCTGGCTGCCCGCCGTACGACACGGCCGGACCATGCTGTGCCGGTCCCGGTGGCTGGTCCGGGACGCCGATGTCCTGGACCACCGAACGGGGTTCACCGCCTGGTCGGAGGCCCTCGGGTCGTGGCGGCGCCGGTTGCGGGTGCCCGATGTGGTCGAGGCCGGCAGCGGTGACCGCCTGCTGCCGCTGGACCTGTCCCGCACGGCGGACGCCCGTCTGCTGCGCGAGGAACTGCGGCGCGACCCCGACACCCCGCTGCACGAGCGGCCCGACCTGACCGGTGACGGCACGGGCTGGCTCACCGGACCGCACGGCACGCACGCCGCCGAGATCTCCGTACCGTTGCTGCGCCGCGCGCCCTTCGCCGGCACCGCCGCCCCGGCCGTCACCCGGCGTCCGCTCGTCCGCCGCGGTGACGACCTCGCGGGCGGCCTGCCGGGAGGCTCATGGCTGTACGCCAAGCTGTACTGCCCCGGTCCGCTCCAGGACACGGTGCTCGCCCGCCATCTGCCGGAGCTGCTGGACGCCCTGCCGCCCGAGGCGGACCGCTGGTTCTTCGTCCGGTACGCCGACCCGGACCCCCATCTGCGGCTGCGCCTGCACGGCGCCCCCGGGACGCTCTACGGGGAGATCCTCCCCGCGCTCCACGACCTGGTGGCGGACCTGCGGCGGCACAGGCTCGTCGGCCGCCTGGTCCTGGACACCTACGACCCGGAGACGGAGCGGTACGGAGGCACGGCCCGGACCATGGAGGCGGCGGAACGGGTGTTCCACGCCGACAGCGCGGCGGCCCTCGCACAGCTCCGGCTGCTCGACCGCGCCCGGCCACCGGCCGGCCCGCTGCCGCTCACGGCGGCCGGCCGGGCCCATCTCGCCTGGCACCTCGTCCCGGGCACCCCGGCCGAGCGCGCCCGGCGCCTGCTCGCGGTCGCGCCCCGCGACGAACACCACCGTTCCTTCCGCGACCACCGAGCCCAGGCGCTGCGGCTCGTCGACCCGTTCGGTGACTTCGCGGCCCTGCGCGAGGCGGCCTGGGCGGCGCCGCTCCTGGCCGCCTGGCAGCTCCGGGCGGCTGCCGCCGACAGCCTGCGCCAGTGCCTGGCCGAGACGCCCGCCGACGCCGATGCCGACGCGGTGCCGGCCTCCCTGCTCCACATGCACCACAACCGGCTGACGGCCGACCCCACGCCATGGTCGGAGGGCCGAGTGGCCGCCCTCGCCCGCGGTGCCGTGGAGGCCCACCTCGCACGCCGCGAGGCGCAGCGCGCTCCATGACGAGGCCGGGCACCCGAAGCGCCCTGTCCGATTTCCGCCAGCGACAGGCCGGGCGACGGCGGAGACTGGACGTGTGAGAGACCAGGTAACGGACGAGGACACCAGGTACGAGGCCGTACGCAGCCGCGACGCCCGTTTCGACGGCGTGTTCTTCTTCGCCGTCGAGACGACCGGCATCTACTGCCGGCCGAGCTGCCCCGCGGTCACCCCGAAGCGGCCCAACGTACGGTTCTTCACCACGGCCGCCGCCGCGCAGGGCTCGGGCTTCCGGGCCTGCCGGAGGTGCCGGCCGGACGCCGTGCCCGGCTCCGCCGAGTGGAACGTCCGCGCGGACGTGGTGGGCCGGGCCATGCGGCTGATCACCGACGGCGTGGTCGACCGGGAGGGCGTCGCCGGTCTCGCCGCACGGCTCGGCTACAGCGCACGGCAGGTGCAGCGGCAGCTCACCGCCGAGCTCGGCGCCGGGCCGGTCGCCCTCGCCCGGGCCCAGCGGGCCCACACCGCGCGCGTGCTGCTCCAGACCACCGGGCTGCCGGTCACCGAGATCGGATTCGCGTCGGGTTTCGCCAGCGTCAGGCAATTCAACGACACCATCCGGGCCGTCTACGCCTCGACGCCGAGCGAGCTGCGCGCCGCCGTCGTCCCGAAGGGCGGCCGGAACCGCCGTACGGCCACCCCGAGCGCCGGCATCCCGCTGCGGCTCGCCCAGCGCGGCCCCTACCAGGCCGGACCCGTCTTCGACCTGCTGGAACGCGAGGCCGTAACCGGCGTGGAGGACGTGAGCGGCCCGCCCGGCGCGCGCACCTACCGGCGCACCCTCCGCCTGCCCTACGGCACCGGCATCGTCGCCGTCGACGAGCGCCCCGGCACCGCCCGGGCCGGGCTCGGCGCCCACCCCGGCGGCTGGCTCGACGCCCGGCTGCACCTCACCGACCCCCGCGACCTGACCACCGCCGTACAACGGCTGCGGCGGCTGTTCGACCTCGACGCCGACCCCTACGCCGTCGACGAGCGCCTCGCCGCCGATCCGCGGCTCGCGCCCCTGGTCGCCGCCCGGCCCGGGCTGCGCTCGCCGGGCACCGCCGACCCGGAGGAACTCGCGGTGCGCGCGCTGACCGGCCGGACGGAGGCGGAACGGCTCGTACGGCGGTACGGCAAGGCGCTCGACGCCCCCTGCGGCAGCCTCACCCACCTCTTCCCCGAGCCGGCCGTCCTCGCCGGGGCCGAGCCCGGAGGAACCCTCGGCGCGCTCGCCGCCGCCCTGGCCGACCATGCCGTACGCCTCGACCCGGGCGCCGACCGGGACGACGCGCAGCACGCCCTGCGCGCCGTGCCCGGCCTGGACGCCCGTACCATCGCCGAGATCCGCACCCGCGCCCTCGGCGACCCGGACGTGGCCCCGCCCGGCCTCGACGTACCCGACGGCTGGCGCCCCTGGCGCTCGTACGCCTTGAACCACCTGCGTGCAGCAGGGGAGTGGGAGTTCTGATGACCACGACGTACTGGACGACCGCGGAGGGACCGCTCGGGCCGCTGCTCCTCACCGCCGCCCCGACCGGCGAGCTGACCTCGCTGTCCGTGCCCGGGCAGAAGGGCGGACGCGTGGTGCTGGACGACTGGCGGCAGGACGCCGGGCCCTTCCGGGAGGCCGAGGAGCAGCTCGCCGCCTACTTCGCCGGTGAACTGAAGGAGTTCCGGCTGCCGTGGCGCACCGAAGGCACGGCCTTCCGTGAGAAGGTCTGGGCCGCGCTGGACGACATCCCCTACGGCTCGACCGTGACCTACGGCGAGATCGCCGCGCGGATCGGAGCGCCCCGGGCGGCCGTACGGGCCGTCGGCGGGGCGATCGGAGCCAATCCGCTGCTGGTCGTCCGGCCGTGCCATCGGGTGATCGGCGCCGACGGCACGCTGACCGGTTACGCGGGCGGCCTGGACCGCAAGGTACGGCTGCTCACGCACGAGGGTGTGCTCTAGCGGCGCATCGTCAACCCCAGAAGACCGCGCCGAGCCAGGCCGCCGCGATGAGCTGGCAGGTGAACAGTTCGGCCAGGATGCTGGAGCCGCCCGAGCGCATCACCTGGCGCAGGGCGGCGACCGCGTCGCCGTGGCGGCCGAGGCGGCGGCGTTCGTAGAGGTAGATTCCGGCCAGGAATCCGGGGATCGCGCCGAGTACGGGGAGCAGGACGAAGCCCAGGGTGGATCCGCCTCCGGCCCAGGCCAGCATGCGGCGGTTGGCGCTGCTCGCCCGGAGCCGCCGGGGCGGCAGGGCCCAGCGCACGCCCTGGGAGACGAACATCAGGACCGTGGCACCCACCAGGGTCCACCACGCGACGGGCTGGGGATCCTTCAGCGCCCACCACATGACCGCGGCCCACACCAGCAACGACCCGGGCACCGCGGGCAGCAGCACTCCGCACAGACCGAGCAGGATGACCAGCCCGACCAGCAGGAGGTCCCACACTCCCATCTGACCAGCCTGCCGGAATCCATGAGAAGACGCAGGTCAGGAGCGTGGCCGTGGTCAGGACCCGCAGGTCAGCCGCCCGGGGCCCGCCGCCTGCCTTTATCGCATGACCGTTCTAGGGATCACTCGAGCCGTCGTTTCACGGTGCCGTGACGGGCCGGTTTTTCCGGAAGCCCCGTTTTCATCCCGGCCGAGCGGTGGACAATCAGGGGCATGAGTCAGCAGGGGGGAAGGCCCACCGGTCATGACGACGACTGGTGGAGGCACTTGTACGACGACTCCACCGACGACACAGGCCCCACACCCGCCCCGGATTCCCTGGACGACCGCTTCGCCTCGGCGGCGGGGGCGGTAGGGGACCCGGCAGACGAACGGCCCGCCGCCGAGCCGGTGGTTCCGGCGCCCCGGGCAGCCGCCGACGAGGCCACGGACCCGCCGCGCGCGCCCTGGGAGCCACCGGCCTCCCGGCCCGAGGGCCCGCTGACCTTCCCGACCGCCACAAAGCCGCCGGAACGGGCCGGGCAGGTACCCGATCGGCCACCCACGAGCGGCACGACCTCACCGACCGGCCCTCGCGGCCCCTCGGAGGGCCCCCAGATCCCACCACCGCCCCCTCCACCCCTGCCCACCACCCCACCCTCCTGGCCCAGCCCGGAGTTCCGCCCCGCCGAGCCCGGTGGGCCCGGGTCTCCCGCCACCGGCTCCAGTGGGACCGCGTTTCCCGTCGCCGAGTCCGGCCGTACCGGGGCCCCCGCCACCGGGTCCAGCGGGGCCGCTTTCCCGGCCACCGAGCCCAGCGGGAAGGCCTTCCCCGCCCCGGCCGACCCGCCGCCCGCGCCACCACGCCCGGCCGATCCACCGTCCTCGCCACCCCGCCCAGCCGACCAGGCGCTCGCCCCGCCCCGCCCGGCCGGTCCACCGCCTCCGCCGCACACCCCCTCCGACCAAGCCGCCCCCCGGATCGAACGGCCCCCGTCCTCCCCCCGGCCTCGTGGGTACGTAGGGTCCCGGCCGCCCACCTACGACGCCGAACCCATCGCGCTTCCGGCGGCCGACCCTGATGATCTCGATGACCTTGTCGCGGACACCGTGCTCGACGGGGCCCGGTACGGGGCCTGTACGTTGCGGGCCGTGTCCGTGCGGGGGGACTCCGCCCGGTACCGGGGAGAGCCGCGGCGCGACTCGTTGCTCACCGCGCGCTTCGGCACGGGCGAGCACGCGCTGCTGCTGGTGGCGATGGCGACCGGGGCCCGTGCCACGCCGGGGGCGCACCGGGCCGCCGCCGAGGCCTGTCACTGGATCGGGCGGGCCGTCGGGCGCAGTCATGCCCGGCTCGTGGCGGACATAAAGGACGGCCGTCGGGGCGACCTCAAGTCGGGACTGCACCGCCTCACCGACCGCAGTCTCGGCAAGCTCCGCGCCAGCGCCTCCGAACAGGGCGTCGACCCGGAGGAGTACGCCGCCGGCCTGCGCTGTCTTCTGCTGTCGGCCGATCCGGAGTGCCGTACGCGGGTCTTCTTCGGCGTCGGGCCCGGCGGGCTGTTCCGGCTGCGGGACGGTGAGTGGCAGGACATCGAACCGCAGGTCGCCGAGATCAAGGGCGAGCCCGTGATGGGGTTCGGGTCGCCGCCTTCCGAGACGCCCGAGGGCGATCGGTTCACCATGGACCTGGGCATCCCGACCCCGCCCAGCCCGTACGAACCGGCCCCGGAGCCACCCCGCGAACCCTTCCGCTTCCGCACCTCCATCGCCCGCCCGGGTGACACGCTCCTGCTGTGCAGCGGCGGCCTCGCCGACCCGCTGCGCGGCGAACCCGAACTGGGCGACTACCTCGCCGAGCGGTGGTCCCGCCCCGACCCGCCCGGCCTCGCCGCGTTCCTCGCGGACTCCCAAGTGCGGGTCAAGGGCTACGCGGACGACCGTACGGCCGCCGCCGTGTGGGAGGCGTGAGCGCGCACCCTGTGACTTGATGGAACCCGGAGGGATCCCTGGAGACCGAAGGGGCACACGAGAGCCATGGCCAAACAGAACGTCGCGGAACAGTTCGTCGACATCCTGACCCGCGCCGGAGTCAAACGCCTCTACGGAGTCGTCGGAGACAGCCTGAACCCGGTCGTCGACGCCGTCCGGCGCAACTCCGCCATCGACTGGATCCACGTCCGGCACGAGGAGACCGCCGCCTTCGCCGCAGGCGCCGAAGCCCAGATCACCGGCAAGCTCGGCGCCTGCGCCGGCTCCTGCGGGCCCGGCAACCTCCACCTCATCAACGGCCTGTACGACGCCCACCGCTCCATGGCGCCCGTCCTCGCCCTGGCCTCCCACATCCCCTCCAGCGAGATCGGGCTCAACTTCTTCCAGGAGACCCACCCCGACCGGCTGTTCCAGGACTGCAGCCACTACAGCGAGCTGATCTCCAGCCCCAAGCAGATGCCCCGGCTGCTCCAGACCGCCATCCAGAACGCCATCGGCCGCAGCGGCGTCAGCGTCGTCTCCCTGCCCGGCGACATCGCCGACGAGCCCGCCCCGGAGAAGCCCGTCGAGACCGCCCTCGTCACCTCCCGGCCGACGGTCCGCCCGGGCGACGAGGAGATCGACCGGCTCGTGAAGATGATCGACGAGGCCGGCAAGGTCACCCTCTTCTGCGGAGCCGGCACCGCGGGCGCGCACGCCGAGGTCATGGAGTTCGCCGGGAAGGTCAAGTCCCCGGTGGGGCACGCGCTGCGCGGCAAGGAATGGATCCAGTACGACAACCCGTACGACGTGGGCATGAGCGGGCTCCTCGGATACGGCGCCGCCTACGAGGCCACCCACGAGTGCGACCTGCTGATCCTGCTCGGCACCGACTTCCCCTACAACGCCTTCCTCCCCGACGACGTGAAGATCGCCCAGGTCGACGTCCGTCCCGAACATCTCGGCCGGCGCTCGAAGCTGGACCTCGCGGTCTGGGGCGACGTACGGGAGACGCTGCGCTGTCTGATCCCGCGGGTGAAGGAGAAGAAGAGCCGCCGCTTCCTCGACCGGATGCTGAAGAAGCACGCGGACGCGCTGGAGGGGGTGGTGAAGGCGTACACCCGCAAGGTCGAGAAACACACGCCGATCCACCCCGAGTACGTGGCGTCCGTGCTCGACGAAATCGCCTCCGACGACGCCGTGTTCACCGTCGACACCGGCATGAACAACGTCTGGGCCGCCCGCTACATCTCACCCAACGGCCGCCGCCGCGTCATCGGTTCCTTCTCCCACGGCTCGATGGCCAACGCGCTGCCCATGGCGATCGGCGCACAGTTCACCGACCGCAAGAGGCAGGTCGTGTCGATGTCCGGCGACGGCGGGTTCTCCATGCTGATGGGCGACTTCCTGACGCTGGTGCAGTACGACCTCCCGGTCAAGGTCGTCCTCTTCAACAACTCCTCCCTCGGCATGGTCGAGTTGGAGATGCTGGTCGCCGGGCTGCCGTCCTACGGCACCGCCAACAAGAACCCCGACTTCGCCGCCGTCGCCCGGGCCTGCGGCGCGTACGGCGTACGGGTCGAGAAGCCCAAGGAACTCGCCGGCGCCCTCAAGGACGCCTTCAAGCACAAGGGCCCGGCCCTCGTCGACGTCGTCACCGACCCCAACGCGCTGTCCATCCCGCCGAAGATCAAGGCCGAGATGGTCACCGGCTTCGCCCTGTCCGCCTCCAAGATGGTGCTGGACGGCGGAGTCGGCCGGATGCTCCAGATGGCCCGGAGCAACCTGCGCAACGTGCCCCGGCCTTGAGCGCGGTCAGCTGTAGGGCGCCCACTGGCGGGCCGAGGTGTCGTACATGTACCGGGGCAGGCCCTTGATGCCGCTGGTGCGGAACGGCCGGCCGGCGTCGTCGATACGGACCGTGCCCTCGCGGCCCTGGGAGGACCAGTCCAGCTCCAGGTACCAGCGGCAGTCGCATGTCACCGTCCTTGCGGTGACCAGCAGCACCTCGGGGTCCTCGGCCGAGACGCGGTACGGCATGCGCACCGCCGGGATCGGCACGCCGGTGTCGCTCCCGGCGACCGCGTGGGCGATGGGGCGGTCCTTGTCCAGGTTCACGTCGAAGGAGCGCGGGGTGACCGCGCCGCCGCAGCCCTGGTCCATGGCGTAGGCGTTGCCCGGGGCGGGTGCCGTGCGCCCCACCACGCGCACACGCAGCGCGTTCAGCACGACGGCCGTGTCGGTCCGCCCCTGCACCGACAGTTCCACGAGCGTCTCACCGCCGTGCACCGCGCCCTGCGTGGCCGCCCAGGTCCCGGCGTCCTGCGGGGCCGGGGGCGGGGGCACCTGCCCCGGCGGCTCGGTGATGACGTAGTCGTGACCGCAGCCGAGCTTCCATGCCTGGGAGTTGACGGACCAGGTGAGAGGCAGGGCGGGTTT
>NZ_JBHUQX010000049.1:0-31650 GCF_042674225.1 Streptomyces sp. NPDC056948 | reverse complement strand
GACTTGGACTCCCCGGCGAACCGGTCCTGGAAGACGAAGGGCACCTCGGTGACCGTGCGCGGGCGGCTGCGGACGGCGAGTTCGAGGAGGATCTTGTAGCCGAGCGGCTGGAGCACGTCAGCCGTGACGGCGCTGCGGCGGATCGCGAAGAAGCCGCTCATCGGGTCGCTGATGCCGCGCAGCCGGCGCGGGAACAGCGCCTTGGTCAGCCAGGTCGCCCCGCGCGAGACGAGCACGCGGTAGCTGCCCGCGAGCCCGGCCCGGCTGCCGCCCTTGATGTACCGGGAGGCGACGACGAGCCCGGCGTTGGCCCGCTCACCGGTGGCGACCAGGTCGGGCACGAGCGACGGCGGGTGCTGGCAGTCGCCGTCCATGACGACGATCCAGTCGGAGGTCGCCGCCTTCATGCCCTCGACGACCGCGCCGCCGAGCCCGCCCACCGGCTCCTCCCGGTGCAGCACGGTCACCGGGAACGGGCAGTCCTGCGCCGCCTTCTGGATGACCTCGGGCGTGTCGTCGGTGGAGTCGTCCACGAAGACGACCTCGCAGGGCAACCGGGCCGGGACGGCCTCGGTGATCTGGTGCAGCAACTGCCGTACGTTCGCCGACTCGTTGAACGTCGGTACGACGATGGTGACGGCGCCCGGTTCGGGGATCTCGGTGGTCTCGGTCTCGACGACCTCACCGGTCTCGACGACCTCACCGGGGACGGTGGACTCCTGGCTCATCGCGCGCCTCCGGCGGACGTCTGGATCTGGCGGATCTCGATGCGGTCCTCGCCCGTGCCGAAGGTGGCGACCGGGTCCGAGTGCTCCATGGCGGCCTGGACGTTGGGCAGGTCGGCCGCGTCACGCCGTACCGTCGGCGAGGCGACGACGTAGTCCAGGTCCTTCCAGCCGCGCGGCATCGTCTTCGTCACCGCCGGGTCGAGGTCGGCCTTGTAGAACCAGATGACACCGAGCCCCGGCCGGTAGCCCTGGTGCACCAGGTCCAGCCAGAGGGCGTCGTCCACCAGCACCCGGGTGCGCTCCGGGTCCTCGACCTCCGTGGCCAGCCACTTCGAGGCCGCCTGGTAGCCGGCGTTGGCGTCGGTGGTGACGGCGATGCGGGCACCGTCGTACCAGCGCGGTACGACGTAGGCGCATGCGGCGAGGGCCAGGACCCCGGCGAGCGCGTACCGGCCCAGGCTGACGTACCGTTTCTCCGCCTCGGAGCGCCGGCGGCTCAGCACCGCGTGGGCGACGCTCGCGGTTCCGCCTGCGAGGACGAGCGCGAGGAACGGCAGGGCCTGGATGACGTACATCGCGGGCAGATAGCCGTTCGGGCGCAGGGCCAGCGCGGCGAAGATCGCGACGGCCAGGGCAGGTCCGGCCAGGGCCCGGGCGGTGACCGACCAGCGCCAGGTGGCGAGCAGCAGCAGGGCGCCCGCGAGGCCGCCGAGGGGCAGGACACGGTCGTAGTACAGCCACGACTGGAGCACGCCCCAGGAGCCGGAGCCCTGGTCGAGGATGAAGCCCGAACCGGGTCTGGTCATCTGGTACTTGACGCCGTCCCAGAGGGAGACGTGCCCGGCGCCCGGCAGCAGCTCGCCCTTGAGCAGGGCGAACAGGGGGTAGGAGAAGCCGATCAGCGTGCAGGCCGTGACGGCTCCGGTGAGGGCGAACTTGCGGGTGTCCTTGTGGCTGTGCCGCCACATGGTGAGGAACAGGGCGGGCAGGACGACGAGCATCGTCTCCTTGGTGAGAACGGCCGTGGCGGCCGCGATGCCCGCGCCGAAGTGGTGCCAGAGGTGGCGGCTCGGGGACGCGGCGAGGGTGAAGGCCAGCAGCGTCCACATCACCGCGAGGTTGTCGAGGAAGATCTCCCGCTGGAGGACCACGGACAGCGGGGAGAGCCCGAAGAACACCATGCCGAGCCCGGCCGCCCAGCGGGGCAGCGCCAGACGGCGGCCCAGCACGAAGACGAGGACCGCGCTGATGCCGCTGATCAGCAGCATCGCGGCGCGCATGGTGCCCACCGTCATCGACTCGGGGCTGATCAGCGCGGGGATCCAGGTCAGCACCGCGATCTGGATCCAGCCGAGGGGCGGATGGTCGTACCAGTAGGTGTAGTGGGCGAGGCCGTTGCCCTGCTGGACCGACCAGGCCTGGGCGAGGTACGTGCCCTCGTCGTCGCTGAGGGCCGGGTAGTCGGCGATGTTCCAGCCCTGCACGGTGAGGATCGCGACCAGGAGGACACCGCAGAGGATCAGGTCGGGGCGGGAGGAGCGCAGCCGGCTCGGCGGCTCGGGTGTGCGACGGGCCGGACCGGCGCCCGGCACAGGCTGCCGCTGCGCGGGGACCTTCGGGGTGGTCGCCGCGGGAAGGGTGGAGGTCACGCGGGAACGTCCTCTCGGGTCACGGGAACGTCCTCACGGGGGTACGGGGCGTCCGCCCGGGTCGCGGCCGTGTCGTCGAGATGGGCGCCGACATGGGTCGTCAGCTCCCAGTCGTTGCGGCCGCGCTGCTCACGCCACACGGCGCGCACGGCCGCCCCGGCGAGCAGGACCTGGTAGAAGGGGCCGCCCAGGACCAGCTTGAGGTAGTGCGCGAAGCGGACGCGCAGCCCGTACTGCTTGCCGAAGTCGTGCAGTCCGACGACCTCGAAGACGAAGGTGACCAGGGCGGTGACGGCCGGCAGGAAGGTGATGAAGGCGATGCCGACGGGCACGTCCAGGAACAGCGCGATCGCCACGTTCAGCGGGATGATCAGGCCGGTGAAGGCCTGCATGAACGGGGTCATCAGGGTGTAGCGGGCGAGCAGCCGCTGCCCGAGGGTGGGCAGTTGCTTCCAGTCCTTCTTCCGGTACACCTGGAGGAACCCCTGGTTCCAGCGGGTGCGCTGCTTCAGCAGGGACATCAGCGAGCCCGGGGTCTCCTCCCGGGTCACCATGTCGGAGTCGTAGGCGACCACGACCTTCTTGCCGACGCTGGAGAGCCTGACGCCCAGGTCGCAGTCCTCGGCGAGGCAGTTCGGATCCCAGCCGTCGGCTTCCCTGAGGACGTCCGTGCGGACGAAGACGGTGTTGCCGCCGAGCGGAATGAATCCTTTCTGCGCATGCAGATGGAGCCGCGAGCGGAACCAGAAGAAGTACTCCAGGCAGTTGCGCAGGCTGTACCAGCTCGAGTGGAAGTTGATGAGCTGCACGCCGCCCTGGACGACGTCCGCACCGGTGGTGCGGAAGGCGTGGTCGACGTGCGCGAGGAGCTCGGGGTGGACCTGGTCCTCCGCGTCGAAGACCCCGACGACGTCGCCGCGGCAGTGCGGCAGTGCCGTGTTCATGGCCTTCGGCTTGTTCTTCTTCTCGTGCGTGTCGACGACGACGCGGACCCGCGGGTCACGTGCCGCGGCCTTCTCGGCGACCTCGGTGGTCTCCGGGTCGTCGTGCCCGACGATCACGATGATCTCGAAGTCGGTGTGGCTCGACTCCAGCAGCCGCTGGATCGTGTGGTCGAGCACCGCCTGTTCGTGCCGGGCGGGCAGCAGCAGCGAGAAGGAGACGTGCTCGTCCCCGTCCGGACTGCTGAACCGCGTGGAGGCGAGCACTTCCGGCGTACGCCAGGCGTGCATCTGCCACCACAAGGTGAAGGCCGCCATCCAGAACAGAGCCAGTGACACGGCAGCGATGAAGACAGACGTCAGCAAACAGATCCCCCCAGATCCCAGAACCCCCAGTGGTGACGGTGGGCCTGTGTGGCCCCATCCGTCACATCACTGTGCAGAGATTAAGGGGGAACTGTGAAGCCCGGGGGCCGTTCAGATAAAGAGCACGTTTCCGTTGATTCGCGACTTCAGCCGCTCAACACCGCACGCAACCTTTCAACTTCGGTCGTCGGGGCGTCACAAGTGAAGTTACGGCAGACGTACGCGGCCGGTTCACCGCCGACCAGCGGACGGCCCGTGAGCAGCGGGAACTCATCGCTCTCCGGAGCGCCGACGGCGACGACCGCGCCCGGCGCGGTGCCCAGAAGTGCCGTGCGGTGCAAGGTCTTCGTGCCCTCGTGATCGAGGGACGGTCCCACGATCGCGACCTCGCGCGGCCCGTCCAGCGCGGCCTCCGCCGCGGCGAGCCCCCAGCCGATGAAGCGGGGCACGCGCGGCCCGAGCGCCTTGACGACACCCAACGCCCTCTCGGCGGCGGTGCGGTGGGGCTCGGATCCGGTGTGCGCGGCATAGCCGAGCAGGGCGTTCGCCGCCGCGGTCCAGCCGGACGGGGCGGCGTTGTCGGTCGGGTCCTGCGGGCGGCGGATGAGCTGCTCGGCGTCGGCGGCGGTGTCGTACAGCGAGCCCGACTCCGGGTCGGTGAAGCGGACCAGGACATGGTCGAGGAGGAACCCGGCGAACTCCAGCCAGACGCCCTCACCCGTGACGGACGCGAGCGCGAGGAAGCCCTCCGCCACGTCGGCGTAGTCCTCCAGCACGCCCGCGTTGGCGCCGGCGTGGCCGTCCTTGCTCGTGCGGGTGAGCCGGGCCTGTTCGTCGAGGTGCAGCCGGACCAGGAGGTCGGCGGCGGCGACGGCGGCCTCGACGAGGTCGGGCCGGTCGAAGTAGGCGCCGGTCTCGGCGAGGGCGGCGATCGCGAGCCCGTTCCAGGCGGCCACGACCTTGTCGTCCCGGCCTGGGGCGGGACGCTCCGACCGCACCGCGAGCAGCCGCTCCCGGATGGAGGCGATCTTCCCGGCGTCGACCAGTCCTTCCTGCTGCTGGGGCAGCTGGAGGACGGAGGCGCCCTCTTCGAAGGTGCCCTCCTCGGTCACGCCGAAGTACTGCGCGGCGAGCTCGGCGTCCTGCTCTCCCAGCACCTCACGGAGCTGCTCGGGCGTCCACGCGTAGTACGCGCCCTCGACGTGCTTGCCGGTCCCGTCGTCGCTGTCGGCATCGAGCGCGGAGGCGAACCCGCCCTCGTTCGTGCGCAGTTCGCGCACCATGAAGTCGGCGGTCTCCAGGGCGACCCGGCGGGCCAGCTCGGAGCCGGTGGCACGCCAGAGGTGGGCGTACACCCGGCACAGCAGGGCGTTGTCGTACAGCATCTTCTCGAAGTGCGGCACGACCCAGTCGCGGTCGACGGAGTAGCGGGCGAAGCCGCCGCCGAGCTGGTCGTAGATGCCGCCCCGGGCCATGCGCTCGCAGGTGTCGGACGCCATCTGCAGGGCACCCTCGGCGCCGGTCCGCGCGTGATGCCGCAGCAGGAACTCCAGCACCATGGACGGCGGGAACTTCGGCGCCCCGCCGAATCCGCCGCGCTGCGGGTCGTACTCCCGGGTGAGCCCGAGCAGCGCCTGCGCGAGCTCCTCCTCACCGGGGGTCCGGGCATCCCCGTAGGAGATCTCCCGGGCCGCCAGATCCCGGACGATCTTCCCGGCGACCTCGGTGACCTCGTCCCGCCGCTCCTCCCACGCCTGGTGCACGCCCTGGAGCACCTGCCGGAAGGAGGGCATGCCCTGGCGGGGTGCGGGCGGGAAGTAGGTGCCGAAGTAGAAGGGCTCGGCGTCCGGGGTGAGGAAGACGGTCATGGGCCAGCCGCCCTGCCCGGTCGCCGCCTGCACGGCCTCCATGTAGACGGCGTCCACGTCGGGGCGTTCTTCGCGGTCGACCTTGATGCTCACGTAGTGCGCGTTGAGGTCCTCGGCGGTCTGCTCGTCCTCGAAGGACTCGTGTGCCATGACGTGACACCAGTGGCAACTGCTGTATCCGACGCTGAGCAGCACGGGCACGTTCCGCTTGCGGGCCTCCTCGAAGGCCTCCGCCGACCAGGGCCACCAGTCGACGGGGTTGTCGGCGTGCTGAAGGAGATAGGGGGACGTCTCGTGCGCCAGTCGGTTCGGCATGGTGTCCATCCTGCCGCAGTACCCCGCCGGGCACGCGTCAGGCGCCGCCCGGGCGACGCTCCCGACGCACGCCCGCCGGGCACGCGGCGCGCCGCCGGGCCCGGGTCTTCACACAATCGGGCGGGGCACGCCCCCTCGCAACGATGCGCCGTCCACAGCACACTTGACCAAGGAAACGACCGAGAACACGACCGAGGTGACCGGAGAGAACGCCGTCGCCGCCGGAGGGGGACGTGACATGCGGGACAGTCATCGGGCGGAGGCCGAGGGGCTGTTGGCGCGGGCCGTCGAGGAAGAGGTGCGACGGACGGGCGGGCGCAGCGACGGAAAGGTGCTCCTCGCGCGGGCGCGCGGCGGACTCGACGGGATGGCGCAGAGCGCGGCCGAGGAGTACGAGGCCTACACGCACGCCCTGGACGAGGCGGCGGCCGGACAGCTCACCTTCGGGCAGCGGTACGCCCGTGAAGGCTCCGGGACACCGCTGCTGGTGGCCGGGGTGGCGGCGGTCGCGGCCGTCGTCGCCGACCTGGCCCTCGGTACGGGCACCGGGACGGCGCTGGGCGCGGGCGTGGCCGTCGGGGTCGTGGGCGCCGCGGCGACGGTCGTGAAGGTGGTCGGCTCCCATCTGCCGGCCGCGCACCACCGCGCCGGGGCCGTGAGCCAGCCGGGCGGTCCTGAACAACTGCGGCTGCAGTGGCTGACGGCGCTGGAGGTGCGGGGCATCCGGCCGTTCCTGGACCAGCAGCGGGTGCTCGCCGCCTCCACCGGGCCGAAGAAGACCGGGCCGCGGCTGCGGGGCGCCGACAAGAGCGCGGCGGCGCGCGGGCGCAATGTGCTGGAGCAGTCCTTCGCGCAGCTCCCGGATCCGGCGGAGCCGTTCGCGGGGCGGCGGCCGGAGCTGGCACAGATCCGGCAGTGGGTGCAGGCGGCCCGCGCGAGCACGGAGACCCGGCCGACGGTGGTCGTCCTGCACGGCACGCCCGGCAGCGGCCGTACGACGCTCGCGGTGCAGGCCACGCACGATCTGCGGGACTACTTCCGCGGCGCCTGCGTCGTCGATCTGCGGGCCGAGGGCCCGGCCGGGTCCCCGCTGTCCGTCCGCGACGCCCTGCTGCATCTGCTCAACCGGCTCGGCGCGCCCCGTGAGCAACTGCTGTTCCGTGAGCGCTCCTCCCCCGACCAGCAGGTCAAGCGGCTGAGCGAGCTGTACCACCAGCATCTGACCGGCCTGCCGGTCACGATCGTCCTGGACGACGCCTCGGACGCCGAGCAGGTCCGCGCCCTGGTCCCGGAGCGGTCCGACAGCCTGGTGCTGGTGACCGCGCGGGGTCCGCTGGAGCCGGCCGAGCTGCCCGCGCGGGTGCATCAGCTCGCGGTCGAGCCGCTGGACGCGGCGGGTGCGGAGGAACTGCTGGGCGCGGCGGCGCAGGACCGTTCCGGGCCGTACGACGCCGAGTCCGCCGACCGGGTCCGGGAGCTGTGCGGCGGGCTGCCGCTGGCGCTGCGCATCGTGGGGTCGTGCCTCGGCCCGCGCTCCCCGCGCGCGCTGGCCACGGACCTCGGCGCGTACGGCCCGGTCGAGCCGGTCGAGCGCGCCCTGTGGCTGCGCTACACCGACCAGTCGGACACCGTACGGCGGCTGCTGCGCCGGCTGGCCCTGGCCGGCCGGGCCTCGCTGGGTGCCGCCGCGGCCGCCGCGCTGCTGGCCACCGACGAGGCGGAGGCGAAGCGCCATCTCCAGGCCCTGACCCGCGCGGGCCTGATCGACCACGTCCGGGGCGACCGCTACCGGCTGCACGACCTGGTCCGCGCCTTCGCCCAGGCCCGGCTCCTCGACGAGGAGGAACCCGCCGAGCGCACGGCCGCGCAGGAGCGGCTGATCGTGAACTACGCCGAGCTGGCCGACTCGGTGCTGCGCATGGTCGACGGCAACATGTCGACCCGCACCAACCGCTTCAGCCCGTACGGGTTCACCTCCCTCGACGAGGCGCTGCGCTGGCTGGACGACGAGTCGAGCTTCATCACGGCGGCGCTGCGGCACGCCGAGGGCGTGAACCAGGCGGCGGTGCTGAACCTGCTCGGCGCCCTGTGCGACTACTGCCTGCTGCGCGGCGACCTCTACCGCCTGGGCGAGATCAGCGAGCTGGCGCAGGCCGTGGACGAGGGACTGCTGGTCCGCTCGGTGCAGTGGCGCACCGGCATCGCGGCACGGCAGCTCGGCGAACTCGACAAGGCCCGCACCACCCTCGCCTCGGTCGTCGACCTCTACCGGGAGGCGCACCACGACGCGGGTGCCGCCCGGGCCCTGTGCTCCCTCGGCATCACCCTGCACCACCAGGGCAATCTGACGGAGGCGTCGGCGAAGCTCCGCGAAGCCCTGGCCCTGCAGTCCTCCGCCGAGCTGGCGACGGACCGGGCGTGGACGATGCACGCCCTGGCGGCGGTGGAGCGGGACCGGGCCCGGGTGTCGGAGGCCCTGGACCTGCTGACCGAATCCTTGGTCCTGCATCGCGCGGGCGAGTCCGTGCACGGCCAGGCGTGGGCCCACTTCCAGCTCGGCCAGCTCGGCCTGCGCATGGGCGACGTCCCGCGCGCCGAGTCCGAACTGCGCGCGGCCCTCGACCTCTACGGCCGTACCCGCGACGCCCGCGGCGAGGCCTGGGCCCTGACCCAGCTCGCCCGGGCCCTGCTGGTCGCCGGTGACGCGTCCCCGGCCGTGGAGGAACTGCGCGGCGCGGCCGCCCGGCACCGCGACAACGAGGACGCGCGGGGCGAGGCCTGGACCCTCTACTACCTGGGCCAGGCCCTGGAGGAGACGGGCGCCCTGGACCAGGCGGTCCGCGAACTCGAACGCTCCCGCACGATGTTCTCCCGCATGCGCGACGTCTACGGTCTGGCCTGCGCCCGCCACCACTCGGCGCGCGTCACCCGCGACCAGCGCGCCGCCCAGACGGGCTCCCTGCGCAACTCCGGTTTCGCCCGCCAGCTCCTCGTCGACGCCCGCGCCGACTTCCAGCGCATCGGCGTCGCCCACGGCGAGGCGTGGACCTGCCTGGAACTGGCCGTCGTGGACGCGGGCAACGCCCGCACCCAGCAGGCGCTCGCCCTGTGCGAGGAGGCGACGGCCCTCTTCACGTCGTACGACGACCGCCGGGGCGAGGACTGGGCCCGCTTCCTGCGCTGCACCCTCCTGCCTTACGCGGCCCCCGGCGGCGCGGAGGTCGGCACGGCCGTCGCCCAGGAGGAACTGGCCCAGCTGTCCCGGGCGGGCCATCCCCTCCGGGACGAGAAGCTCGACGAATACATCGACGCCTGGGGGCTGATGCTGGAACGGGGCGTGAGCCTGGAGTCCGGGTGGCAGGCGTGGGGGCTGGGGATGACGCCGAGCCGGCATGCGCGGGAGGTGATGGGGGTGGCGGTCTCAGCGGCGGGGAAGTAAGGAGTCAGGCCCCCGCACGGGTCGTTGTCGGACGATTCGCCGGCGCGGCGGCCTCGGGGCTGCAAGGGTTGAAGGACAGTGCCGATGGGGGCGGGCCGACGGGGGGAAGCCATTGAGACAGGACCCTCGCGATCCGACACCGCCTCCGACGTTCGGGGGATTCTTCGGGCGGGCGGCCGAACTCCGCCGCATCGGGACGTGGCTGGAGCTGCGCACAGCCCCGCCCCCGCCGTCCGGCCGCAGCCTCCCCACACTGATGGTGCTGCACGGCCCGGCAGGCGTCGGCAAGTCCGCCCTGGCCGCCCGGGCCGCCCGCCGTTACGCCGTACGCACGCACTGGATCTCCCTCTACGACGCCACTCCCGCGGACGTGGAACCCACGCTTTTACGGCTGCTCAGCGAGAGCGGCGGGTCACGCGCCGCCATCGTGGGGGCGGCTCTGGGCGACGACCGCGCGTTCCGGCGCGCCCTGCGCGGCGAACTCACCGGGCAGCTTCGCGACCGCCTACTCGTCCTGGACGGAGCCGCGCCCCCGGTGGTGCGGGGCATGCTGCCCTTCCTGCGTGACTGTCGCGGCCTGGCGGTGCTCGTCACCTCACGGAAGGAGACCGGCTGGCGGCGCATCGGGGCCCGGCTGCTCGCCGTCGATCCCCTGGGTTTCAGGGCGAGCAGGGATCTCGTCGCCCGGATGGCGACCGGAGCGCCCTGGAGAGACCACGACACCTGGTACGGACTCGCGTCCTGGCCGGGCTCTCTGGTCAGCGCGGCGCAGGGGCTGCCCGCACTCGCCCGGATCGCAAGCTTCTTCATCGCCAACAGGATGGTGCCGCGGCCGGAGCCGCGGCCGGGCGAATCAGGGCCCGGGCGGCTCGTGCGGCTGGCCCTGGAGGACTGTACGACCGATCAGCGGGCGCTGCTGAGACGTCTGGCGGAGCGGAACTCCGGTGCACCGTTCACTGAGCACACGGTGGAGTTGCTCTGCTCGCTGGACGGCGACCCGAGCGACGTGCGCTCCGTGCTGGGCGGCCTGCTCGCCAAGGAGCTGGTGCAGCGGTGGAGCAGCGACGGGACCTTCTGTCTTCCCCAACCGGTGGCGGACGTCGTACGGGCGGCGGAGCCGGTGCCCTCGGTAGAGATCGTCACGGCCTTGTGGGCGGAGCGCTCCCTCCAGGGCACCGCCGCCGCGCTGGACGGCCGGGCCCTGCCCGAGCACCACATGGGCCCTTCAGACGAAGACCTCGCCCCTCGGGAACTCGTCCCCCACCTGGACGAGTTCCTGTCCCTGCTCGCCAACAGCGCGCACCGGGGGCGGCAGGAGGACGCGATCGCGGACGGCCTGGCCCTGCTGCTGGCCGTCCTCGGTGACGCGCACCGGCTCGTGGCGCTGCACCGGCTGTGGCCCATCCTCTCCGTACGCCGGGCGCTCAGCTCGCTCGCCGCCGACCTGGGCCTGCTGGAGCAGGCCAGAGCGCTGTACGACACCGACAAGTGGAGCAACCCGGACGCCATCCATCACGCCGCCGCCCTGTGCCACCGGTCGGGGCAACTGTCCGGCGCGCTGAGGGTGCTGGACGGGCTGCTCGGGGACGACGCCCGCCCCGACGACCGGCACACGGCCTGGGCACTGCTGGTCCTCGGGGCCGTCCGGTGCGACCAGGGCGAGGTGGCGGAGGCCGAGCGGGCGCTCCTGCGGGCAGCCACCCTGCACCGGGCCTCAGGGTGTCGGCGCGGGCTCGGCTGGACGCTGCTGCACAGTGCCCGGGTGTGCCTGCTGAGCGGCCGGGACACGGACGCCGAACGGCTGCTCGACGAGGCCGACGAGTTACTGCTGTCCGTCGCGGACACCCGCGGCAGGAACTGGGTCATGACGCAACGGCTCCGGCTCCAGCTGGGGCGCCGCGCGCCGAAGGCAGCCGATGAACTGGGCCGGCAGGCACATGCACAGCACCAGCGCGCCGGGGACGTCCGCGGGGCGGCGTGGACGATCCTGTACCGGGCCGCCGGGGGTCTGGGGCAGGGCGAACTCCACGGTGCCCACGAGTCGCTGGCGAAAGCCGCGCACCTCTTCCGGAGGTGCGGAGACGACCTCGGCAGCGCCTGGACGGAGCACCGGGCCGTTCTCCTGCCCTCCGCCGGCGACGACGCCCACTCGGCGCCCGTACTGGTGTCGCTCGGGCCCGTCTGGGCGCAGTTCGGGGAGATCGGATGCCCGCTCGGGACGGCGTGGACCGAGCTGGAGATGGTGGCCCGCCGCAAGCCCAGCGACCTCAACCTGCCTCTCCTGGACTCGGCGGAGGGTCGCTTCCGGGCCCTGGGAGACGCGTACGGCCTGGCATGGACGGCCACCGTCAGGGCCGCACACCGGAACCACCTGCATGGGGACGGACCGCGCTCCGTCGCGGCCCTCGCCGCCTCCTTCCCGCACGACATCCCGATCCCGGACCCGGAACAACTGATGCGGGACATCACGCGGTTCTGGGAGGTCGGTGGCGTGCTGGGAGGCCGGACCATCCCCTCCCACGCCCGTGACACCGTCGCCGTCCGCCACACCGGCCCCTGGTTCCTGGACCTGCCCGGTCCCGCCGGCCCCCACTGCCGCGTCCGCGTCACCCTGCTCGACGACACCCCCGCCGAGGACACCACCGCCCGTCTGCTCCTGCGGGTCTCCCCCGAGGACGGCCACCCCTGGGGAGCCTCAGGGGCGGACCGGCCCTGGCTGATGGTGACGGCCGCGCCCCTCACCCCCGCGTCCGTCGACCCCGCCAGCGCCCTGCTGCGCCCCTCGGAACACGCCGCGCACGGCGCCGAGTTCACCTTCACCGCGCATCGCACCGGCACCCACCGCATCCGCTTCACCATCGCCCTCGAACGCACCGGGACGGTCCTGCAACAAGTGGAAACAGAACTCGACATCCTGGATCACGACGAGCACGGTGGGCTGTCCTCGCCCGAAGCCGTCACGCACCGAGGCCGCTAGGAACGCCCCGCGCATGCCAAGAGAGCTTCACGTACGCATCGTCCAGGACCCCAGCCGCGGCTTCACCGCCCTGCCCGACGCGCTGACCGAGGGGCCGGACATCACGGTGTCCCTGGACGTCCTCGGCGACGACCGTCTCAGGGCGCGGCTGTACGGCCCTGCCGTCCCGTCGCTGCACGGCACCGAGCACCGGGTGGATCTGGCGGTGCATCCCGCCGAGGTGCGGTCCGTCGCGGCCCGGCTGTGCCGGATGTGGAAAGAAGTCCTCGTCGACCACCGTCCCGCGACGGCAGACGGCCGCCCCGCCGCGGGCGAACCGGAGACCCCGTACGCCTCCCTGGTGGACCTGCGCTCCCGTCCCGTGGGCGAGCTGACGGCCCTCATGGAGGAACTCGCCCTGGTCGGCTCGGAGTTGCTGTACGGCACGCTGCTGGGCGGCACCGACCCGCGCATCGCCCGTTTCCGCAGCTATCTGACGGAGGCACTGGCCCGGGGCGAGGGCCTGCGGATCCGCTTCGACTCGGACCTGCATCTGCCCTGGCCGATGGTGTGCCTGGCGGCGGAGGACCTGCCGCCCGACCCCGAGCCCCCTGCGGAGGCCCTCCCCGCGCTCTTCCGCCGTTTCCTCGGCCACCGCCATCAGATCGAGCAGACCGGCGGCGCCTATCCCTGGCTCGCCGGCCTCCGTGACGCCCCCGAGGTGCCGGCCGTGAGCCTGAACCACGACACGCGCGTCGACCGGGCGGGCCGCACCCGGGCCGCCGACGTGGCAGCCCTCCTCGCCAAGGGCACCCGGTTCGTCGAGCGGTCCACCTGGCAGGAACTGGTGAGCGCGCTGGCCCGGTCCGATCTGTGCGAGCAGCTGATGTACTTCTGGTGCCACGGCCGCTTCACCGCCGACGGGGCACAGCCGCCCTCCCTGGTGCTCAGCCTCACCGACCACAAGAGCATCGACGCGCACACGATCCGCGAACGGCGGCGCCGCTTCGGCATCGACCACCCCTTCCAGCCGTTCGTCGTCCTCAACGCCTGCTACGCGGGGCTGCCCGAGGGAAGCACGGACGCCAGATTCCTGAGCCGGGCGTTCGTCGACGCGGGGGCGCGGGGTGTGCTGGGCCCGCAGATAGAGATACCGCAGGTCTTCGCGGCCGAGTACGCGCTGGAGTTCCTGACCCGCTATCTGGACGGGACGCAGACCGCGGGCCGCATCGCCCTCGCGGTGGCCCGGCACTTCGCCGACGAACTGCACAATCCCCTGGGCCTGGCCTACGCCCTCCACCACGGCATGGACACCCGCCTGGAACGGGCCGCCGCGCCCGACGCCGACGCCGAACGGGAGGTGCCCGTATGAGCCCTGCCGACGCGACCGTGCGCACCGTCGACCTGGGGCCGGACGGCTGGCTGCTGGAGGAGACGCACCGCGGCCCCCGCCCGGTACCCGCGGACCGGCTGGCCGACCACTTCCACGAGGAGCTGTCCCCGCCCGCCTGGGCGACGGACCTCCTCGTCTACGTCCACGGCTGGCAGACCGACCCCGACGCGGCCCTGGTGGCGGTCCGCCGCCTGCTGGCCCTCGCCACGGCGCAGTACGACCGCCGCCAGGCCTTGTACCGGGGGCTGCGGCCGTGGCAGCCGTGGACCGTGCTGGTCCGCTGGCCCTCCCGCTCGCTGCCCTCGCTCGGGGGCTACCGGCGCATCCGGGACCGGGCGCACGCCATGAGCAGACGGGGCCACGCGGCTCATGTCATCGGCCGGCTGCTCGGCTATCTGGACGGCCGGCGCGGGGACCCGGCCGCCCCGCCGGTCCTCGCCAACCGCGAGGGCCAGTATCTGCACCTGATCGGCCACTCCTTCGGCTGCCGCTTCCTGTGCGAGGCCGTGCAGTGGGCCGCCGACGAGCCGCTCACCCTGGGCTGGAGCACACCGGAGCCGCCCGGCCGGCCCTTCACCGTGGACTCGATGCTGCTGTTGCAGATGGCGGCTCCGCGCGACGCGTTCGCGACCGGCTTCCCGGCCCTCTCCGAGGCGCCCCTGCGCGGCCCTGTGGTCGCGACGTACTCCCAGCACGACCGCGCCACCGGCTTCTGGCATCTGCGGGCCGAGAAGCGGGCGGGTGTCGGCCACGCGGGCATCGGGACCGCGCCCGCCCCCGTCTCGGCGGTCCGGATGCTGCCGCCCGCCGAGCCCTATCCCCTCAGCGCGCTCGACCACCGCTTCGTCAGCGTGGACGCGAGCGACGTCTTCGTCCGGGGGCACGGCCCGGCGGGCGCCCACTCCGACCATCTGCGGCCGGAGACGGCGCACCTGCTGCTGTCACTGGCCGCCCACAGCCGGTGACAGCGGTGACAACGCGCTGCCGCTGAGCGGCCGCCGGGTGGTCAGCCGTTCGCGGACGGCTTCTTCGCGGACCCCGCGGCGCTCTCGGCGGACTCCTTCGACCCGGACTCGGACTCCGACTCCGCCGCCGCCTCCGCCTCCGCCTGCTCGGCCTTGGGGTCCGGGACCTGGGTGAAGTCGACCCTGTTCATGTGCCGGCTCATGGACTTCATCAGGGCCCACACCGCCAGGGCCATCGCCGCGAAGACGATGAAGCCGAGGACGCCGGGGGTGACCTTGTCCTCGTCGACCTCCTTGGCGAAGGAGACGAAGTGCGTCATTGCCAGGCTTGCGCTTGCGCTCATGTCAGGCATTGTCGCGGACGCCCGCGAAGAGGTCGTCCTCGGGGAGGGAGGTATCGGCCAGAGACTTCGCCAGCTCGTACTCCTCCGTCGGCCAGACCTCCCTCTGAATGTCCATCGGCACCCGGAACCAGCCCCCGTCCGGGTCGATCTGCGTGGCGTGCGCGATCAGCGCCTTGTCACGGATCTCGTAGAAGTCGGCGCACGGTACGTGCGTGGTGAGCGTGCGCTGCTTCATTCCGAACTCGTCCCAGCGCTTGAGCCAGTCCCCGTACGGCGACTCCAGGCCCCGGTCCAGCATCGCCTGGTGCAGCGCCTCGGTGCGGGGGCGGTTGAAGCCCTGGTTGTAGTACATCTTCAGCGGCTGGTACGCCGGGCCGTACTCGTCCTCCGGGTACTTTTCGGTGTCCGCCGCCCCCTCGAACGCGATCATCGAGATCTTGTGGGTCATGATGTGGTCGGGGTGCGGATAGCCGCCGTTCTCGTCGTAGGTGGTGATCACCTGGGGGCGGAAGTCGCGGATCTTCCGCACCAGCTCCCCGGCCGCCACGTCGACGTCCTCCAGGGCGAAGCAGCCCTCCGGCAGCGGCGGCAGCGGGTCGCCCTCGGGCAGCCCCGAGTCGACGAAGCCGAGCCACTCCTGCTTGACCCCGAGGATCTCCCGGGCCTCGTCCATCTCCTTCTTGCGTACCTCGTGGATGTGCTCCTCGATGTACTTGTCGCCCTGAAGCTTGGGATTGAGGATGGAGCCGCGCTCCCCGCCCGTGCAGGTCACGACCAGCACGTCCACCCCCTCGGACACGTACTTCGCCATGGTCGCCGCGCCCTTGCTCGACTCGTCGTCGGGGTGGGCGTGCACGGCCATCAGTCGCAACTGGTCAGTCAAGACTCAATCCTCAGTAAGTCGGCGCCCTGTGTGCGTCGGCGCAATCAGCGGCTTCTATAGTGACCGAACCGGGGGGCGAATAATTCCGGGGCCGGGCCACAGGGCCTCTTCCGGGACCTTCGCCCCGGCCCTGCCTGGAGGACGATCATGAGTACGGCGAGCACGCGACTGCCCGAGGGCCGTTACGGCCGTACCTCGGACGAGCGCGCCGATCGCAAACTCAAGATCATCGGCTCCGTCCTCGCGGTGGCACTGCTGGGCCTCGTCGGCTGGTTCGGCTACCACTACGTCGCCCAGAACAAGATCAGCGCCGAAGTGATCAGCTTCGAGCCCGGCAAGGAATCCGTGAAGGTGCATCTGGAGGTCCGCAAGGACGCCGAGGCCACCGGCTACTGCACCGTGCGCTCACAGGCCGAGGACGGTTCCGTGGTGGGCCGGGCCGAAGTGCGCTTCGACGGGGACGCCACCGTCATCGACAAGGTCTTCACGCTGCGCACCACCGCGCCCGGGACGACGGCCGAGCTGCAGGGCTGCCAGGCCGACTGAGGCCGCACGGACATCACCTGCAATACGTAGCGCCTGACCTGCGCTGACGTGAATCTGGTGGCTTATGTCCTCCCCCTTCTGCTCCTGAATTGTTAGGCTCGTGGTTTCGCCCATCCGTGAAGGAACATTCTTCTGGGTAGGGCGATGCTTTGTATTCCCAGTACCTACGAGGAGCACCTGTGACCCAGACCAGCGAGAACGTCACCTGGCTGACCCAGGAGGCGTACAACAAGCTCAAGGCTGAGCTTGCGCACCTTACTGGTCCCGCGCGAACGGAGATCTCCGCGAAGATCGCCGCTGCGCGCGAGGAGGGCGACCTGCGTGAGAACGGCGGGTACCACGCGGCCAAGGAGGAACAGGGCAAGCAGGAACTCCGGGTGCGCCAGCTCACCCAGCTCCTCGAGAGCGCGAAGGTCGGCGAGGCGCCCGCGGCGGACGGTGCGGTGGCGCCCGGCATGGTCGTGACGATCGCGTTCGACGGCGACGAGGACGACACGCTGACGTTCCTGCTCGCCTCACGCGAATACGCGAGCTCCGACATCGAGACGTACTCGCCGCAGTCCCCGCTGGGCACCGGCGTGCTCGGCCACAAGGTCGGTGAGGACGCCGAGTACGAGCTGCCGAACGGCAAGAAGGCCTCGGTGAAGATCATCAAGGCCGATCCGTACGACGGCTGAGCCGACCGTCGAGCCTTGACCTGCCCCCGGCGTCGCTGCGGCGCCGGGGGCATTGTCATGCCGTCGCGGACCGGTACTTGCGCACCGCCAGCGTCCGGAAGACGACCAGGATGAGGATCGAGTAGATCAGCGAGGCCCAGACGGGGTGCTGCATGGGCCAGGCGTCCGACGGCGACTGGCCCGGGTTGGCGAACAGCACACGGCAGGCCTGGACCGTGGCGCTGAAGGGGTTCCACTCGGCGATGTGGCGCAGCCAGGGGGTCATGTGGCTGGTGTCCACGAACGCGTTCGAGATGAACGTGACCGGGAAGAGCCAGATGAGCCCGCTGGACGTGGCCGCCTCGGGGGTGCGGACGGACATGCCGATCAGGGCGCCGATCCAGGTGAACGCGTAGCCCAGCAGAAGCAGCAGGCCGAAGGCCCCGAGCACCTTGCCGGCGTTCGTGCTGCCGTCCGACCCGACGCGCCAGCCCACCAGGAGGGCGACCACCGCGAGCACCACCAGGGTCAGGGCCGTCTGCACCGAGTCGGCCAGGGTGCGCCCGGTGAGCACCGCGCCGCGCGCCATGGGCAGGGAGCGGAAACGGTCGATGAGGCCCTTGTGCATGTCGTCGGCGATGCCCGCGCCGGAGCTGGCCGTGGCGAACGTGACGGTCTGCGCGAAGATGCCGGCCATCAGGAAGTTCTTGTAGTCGACAGCGCTGGTGCTGCTGCCGATCTGCATGGAACCGCCGAAGACATAGGTGAACAGCACCACGAACATGATGGGCTGGATCAGCCCATAGATAATCATCTCGGGAATACGGGACATTCTGATCAAATTGCGTTTTGCAACGACCATCGAGTCCCGGATCGACTGGCTGACCGGGTTCGCGGCCGGCGCGACCCGCACGGTGTCGGTGACGGCGCTCACTGGGCGACCTCCTTGTCGCTCGCCTCGTCCTTGACCTCGGCCACGTGTCCCGTCAGGGACAGGAAGACGTCGTCGAGGGTCGGCCGGCGCAGGCCGATGTCGTCGATCTCGATGCCGCGGGTGTCCAGTTCGCGGATGACCTCGGCGAGGAGCTTGGCGCCGCCGGTCACGGGCGCGGTCAGCTTGCGCATGTGCTCCTCGACCGTGGTCTCGCCCTTGCCGAAGCCGGCGAGGACCTCGGCGGCGGCCTGGATGTGCTCGCGCTCGTGCACCACGAGCTCTACGCGCTCGCCGCCGGTGCGGGCCTTGAGCTGGTCGGAGGTGCCCTGGGCGATGACCCGGCCCTGGTCGACCACCGCGATGTCGTGCGCCAGGTGGTCGGCCTCTTCCAGGTACTGGGTGGTCAGCAGCAGCGTCGTACCGCCGGAGACCAGTTGCTTGATGACCTCCCACAACTGCTGGCGGTTGCGGGGGTCGAGGCCGGTCGTCGGCTCGTCCATGAACATCACGGGCGGCGAGACGACCAGGGCCGCCGCGAGGTCGAGCCGGCGGCGCATGCCTCCGGAGTAGGTCTTGGTGGGCCGGTCGGCGGCGTCCGTGAGGTGGAACTGCTCCAGCAGCTCGACCGCGCGCACCTTCGCCGCCTTCGCCCGCATCTGGTAGAGCTGGCCGACCATCTGGAGGTTCTCACGGCCGGTGAGGTATTCGTCGACGGCCGCGAACTGGCCGGACAGGCCGATCGAGCGGCGGACGGCGTCGGGCTGCTTGAGCACGTCGATGCCCGCGACGATCGCGCGTCCGCTGTCGGGGCGCAGCAGGGTGGTCAGGCAGCGGACGGTGGTCGTCTTGCCCGCGCCGTTCGGCCCGAGCAGGCCCAGGACCGTGCCCTCGGGTACATCGAGGTCGACACCGTCCAAGGCTTTGACGTCACCGAAGGTCTTGACCAGACCTTCGGCATAGATGGCGCCTGGCATATGAGTCTCCACGTCTTCGGGGATCGCCGGACTGCTGGCTGATGCTTCGCACGAACACACCATAACGCGATGTATCGCGTCTCACAATAGGTTTTATCGGTGTCGCGTTCCGTGAGAAAAAGGGATCTTGGCCGGCTCCGGCGCCTGCTCAGTTCATGACCGTGTAGCCCGCGTCGCGGAGCGCCCGGCCGACCTCGGCGCAGTGCGCCGGGCCCTTCGTCTCCAGGTGCAGCTCGACCTCCGCCTCCGTGAGCCCGAGCCGTGGGTCGGTTCGTACATGGCTCACATCGAGGACGTTAGCGTCCACCACTGACAACACGCCCAGAATTGTGGCGAGAGCGCCGGGACGGTCCGTCAGCCGCAGCCGGACGGCCAGGTAGCGGCCCTGCGCGGCCATGCCGTGCCGCAGCACCCGCTCCATCAGCACCGGGTCGACGTTGCCGCCCGACAGCACCGCGACGACCGGGCCCTCGAACGCGCCGGGCTCGCTCAGCAGCGCCGCGACCGGGCTCGCCCCGGCGGGCTCCACGACCAGCTTGGCCCGCTCCAGGCACAGCAGCAGCGCGGCGGACAGCTCGTCCTCGCTGACCGTGCGCACCTCGTCCACCAGCTCGCCGACCAGCCCGAACGGCACGTCGCCGGGCCGTCCGACCTTGATGCCGTCGGCCATCGTCGCCGGGTTCTCGACCGTCACGGGCCGCCCCGCCGCCAGTGAGGGCGGGTAGGCCGCCGCGCCTTCCGCCTGGACGCCCACGATCTTGAGGTCGGGCCGCAGGGCCTTCACCGCCACCGCGACCCCGGCGGCGAGACCGCCCCCGCCGATGCCGACGACGATCGTGCGCGCTTCGGGGCACTGCTCGAGGATCTCCAGGCCCACCGTGCCCTGGCCCGCGATGATGTCGGGGTGGTCGAAGGGGTGGATGAACACCGCGCCCGTCTCGGCCGCGTACTCCTGCGCGGCGGCCAGCGTCTCGTCGACCACCTGGCCGTGCAGCCGTACCTCGGCCCCGTAGTCCCGGGTGGCGCTGACCTTGGGCAGCGGGGCGCCCTTCGGCATGAACACCGTGGAGCGCACGCCGAGCAGCGCGGACGCCAGGGCGACGCCCTGCGCGTGGTTTCCGGCGCTCGCGGCGACGACACCGGCGGCGCGCTCCTCGGGCAGCAGACCGGCGATCCGGACGTACGCGCCGCGCAGCTTGAACGAACCGGTCCGCTGGAGGTTCTCGCACTTGAGATGCACCGGCGCGCCGACCATCTGGGACAGGTGCCTGCTGCCTTCCATCGCGGTCACCCGCGCCACACCCGAGAGCATCTTCTGGGCGCCGCGCACATCGTCGAGGGTGACGGGGCGCAAGGAGTCAGCCGTGCTGTAGCTCATGACACCAGCATCGCAGTTCACAGGCGGGAACGACGGTTGTGACCAACCTCCGAGACCCGCTTTGTGAAGCGCCGGTACGACCCGCCCCCCGGCCGCGTACCCTGTCCCCCAATCAGCCAGCCCTCCACGAAGTGAGCCCCCGGCGATGCCCACAACACCTGAAATGTCGATGGACATGACGACCGTCGGTGACACCGGTCTTCTCGACACGCTGCAGCACGAGGTGGCGCTGTTCGCCCGCCGTGCCGAACAGACCCGGCTCGGCGGAGTCGGACAGGTGCGCAACTCCATGGACCGCGCCGCGTACCTGCTGCTCAACCGTCTCGACAAGGAAGGCCCGATGGGCGTCAAGGCGCTCGCCGCGAGCATGGGGATCGACTCGTCGACGGTCACCCGGCAGGTGGCTCCGCTGGTCGACACCGGCCTGGTCAAGCGCACCTCGCACCCCGAGGACGGACGCGCGGTGGTGCTCCAGCTCTCCCCGCGCGGGCAGTCCCGGCTGGAGGAAGTGCGCTCCTCGCGGCGGCAGTTGATGGCCGAACTGACCGAGGAGTGGGAGCCGGACGAGCGCGAGGCGTTCTGCTCGCTCCTCACTCGCTTCAACAGCGCGCTGTCCGCCCGGATGGCGGTGCCGGGGGTGCCGGGGCCGGAGACGCAGTCGCCGTCCTGAGCGCCGGCCGTGCGCGGCTCTTGACCGCGGGGCCGACCCTGGCCTGATATGAGACCGGGTCCTGTCGTACGCGACCGTCGCGTCCGTACGCGGCCGGGCCCGCATCCTCAGGGTCGCCGGCGGGCGGGAGGCGTGATGCGACAACGGCATGCGTCCCAGGCGACCCGTCGGGCCCGGGAGTTCGACGCGTTCGTCGCGGGCGCGGCGGGACGGCTGCTGCATACCGCCACCCTGCTCACCGCGGAGGCCCCGGACGACAATCCCCGCGCGCGGCGCCTGCTGACCCTGTCCTTGGCGCACACGTACGCGTGCTGGGACCGGCTGCGCGGCGAGGATCCGTACGACCGCACCCGCCAGTACCTCGCCACCCGCTTCGCGCGCGGCACCTGGCACCACTACGGCGGCCTCGGCCGCGCCCGCCCGCACCCCGCCAGCCCTCTGGCGCCGCTCACTCCGCAGGAGCGCCTGATCCTGGTCCTCAGGCTCTACGAAGGCGTCGCCGAGGAGCAGACGGCCGCCCTGCTCGGCCTGTCCGCGGAGCGCGTACGGGCCATCTGCCACCGGGCGACGTCGACCCTGCTGCACCGGCCGCGGGGACCGGCACCGGCGGTGACGGCGGCGAAGGCGGTCCCGTCATGAGCCCTTCCGGCGAGCGGAGACCGCCATGAGCGGGAACGACCGCGAGGCGACCGTGCGGCGGCTCATGGAGCAGGCGCCGCGGCCCGTGCCGCCGGAGATCCACACGGAGGCGGTGCGCCGGGGCGGCCGCATGCTGCGGCGCAGGACGCTGGCCCGCCGACTGCTGTGGCTGCTGCTGCTCGCAGCGGCCGTGGCGTTCACGGTGTGGGCGCTGACGGCCCAGCCGTGGGTGGAGCCGCCGTCGGACACGACTCCACCCCTCACCGGCTGGTGACCCCTGGAGGGCCGGGGCCGCTCTAGCCGAGCGCCTGCTGAAGGTCTTCCAGCAGGTCGTCGGCATTCTCGATGCCGACGGACAGCCGCACCAGGTCGGCCGGGACCTCGAGGGCCGAGCCGGCGGCGGACGCGTGGGTCATGCGGCCGGGGTGCTCGATGAGCGACTCGACGCCGCCCAGGGACTCGCCCAGCGTGAACACCTTGGCGCGGTTGCAGACCTCGACGGCCGCCTCCTCGCCGCCCTCGACACGGAACGAGACCATGCCGCCGTACGACTTCATCTGCTTGGCGGCGACCTCGTGGCCGGGGTGCTCCGGCAGGCCCGGGTACAGCACGCTCGTCACGCGCGCGTGCCGGGTGAGCATGTCGGCGACCTTGACGGCGTTCTCGCTGTGCCGGTCCATGCGGACCGAGAGCGTCTTGGTGCCGCGCAGCACCAGCCAGGAGTCGAAGGGCCCGGCGACGGCGCCCATCGCGTTCTGGTGGAAGGTCAGTTCCTCGCCCAGGTCGGCGTCGCTGGTGATCAGCGCGCCGCCGACCACGTCCGAGTGGCCGCCCATGTACTTGGTCAGCGAGTGCACGACGACGTCCGCGCCCAGGGCCAGCGGCTGCTGGAGGTAGGGCGTGGCGAAGGTGTTGTCGACGACGAGGCGGGCGCCCGCGTCCCGGGCGATCTGAGCGACGGCGGCGATGTCGGTGATGCCGAGCAGCGGGTTGGAGGGGGTCTCCACCCACACCACCTTGGTCTTCGGGGTGAGGGCGGCCCGTACGGCCGCCGGGTCGCTCGTGTCGGCGACCGACCACTCCACGCCCCAGCGGGCGACGACCTTGGCGAACAGCCGGAACGTGCCGCCGTAGGCGTCGTTGGGGATGACCACGTGGTCGCCGGGGCTGAGCAGCGTACGCAGCAGGCAGTCCTCGGCCGCCAGCCCGGACGCGAACGCGAGACCGCGGCGGCCGCCCTCCAGGGCGGCGAGGTTCTCCTCCAGCGCGGTCCTGGTGGGATTGGCGCTGCGGCTGTACTCGTAGCCGCCGCGCAGACCGCCGACGCCGTCCTGCTTGTAGGTCGAGACCTGATAGATCGGCGGGACGACCGCGCCCGTCAGGGGGTCGGCGGTGTTGCCCGCGTGGATCGCGAGCGTCTCGAAGTGCTGACTGATGTGCCTGTCGCTCATGAGGACCGAGGGTAGTGCGCCGACGCGAAGAGTGCCGGAGTACGAGTCGACGCGCGCCCGGAGCCGGGTTTTCCACAGGGCCGCGGGGGCTACTCGTCCGGGTTTTCCACAGGTTCGGGGAGCAGGTTGGCCAATTGTCGGCGCGGTCTGGTTCGCTTGTTGCATGGAGATTCTCTGGGTCCTGATCGCGCTGGTCATGCTGGGCTTCGTGCTGCTCCCCTTCCTGCGGCGCAGGCGCGGTGCGGTCGGACTGGTCTCGCCCGACCACCCGGACGCCGCGGACCCGGCGAACTACGGCTTCGTCCGCGAGGAGGAGCTCGACATCCGCATGCCCGGCCCCGACCAGGACCTGCTGGACGTCCTGGACGTGGTGCAGCGCTCCCAGGACTACCGCGCGGCGCAGCAGCTCCTCGCGGGCACGGAGATCGAGGGCGAGCGGCGCTGGCAGCGGGTGCAGGCCTTCGCGGGTGCCGCCTCGCTGGAGCTCGCACAGCGGCCCGGCGGGGTCGGCGAGGCGCCGGGCGGGCAGTGGCTGCGGGTGTGGCGGGCCGAGGCACCCAAGGACGCGGGCGGCGCGGCGGTGCACGCCGAGTTCCTGGTGCAGCAGGCGTGGCGGACGGCGACGCCGGGGACGGACGAGTTCCGGATCATCATGGAGGAGGCCAGGTCGGCGTGCGGCGACGCGGCGCTGCTCTCCCCCGGCGATCCGGTCCCGTACATCATCGAGCTGTCGGTGGCCCGCGGGCTCGGCTACTCGCAGAAGGACTTCGAGCAGGTCTGGCTGAAGATCCTGGACCGCGACCCGGCGCACATGGGTGCGCATCTGGCCGCGCTGCACTACTGGTGCGAGAAGTGGCACGGCTCGCGTGAGCTGGCCTACTCGTTCGCCGAGGCCGCGGCGGCCCGCGCGCCCCAGGGCTCCCTGCTCGCGGCGATGCCCCTGTTCGCGGTGTTCGAGCACCTCCCCGAGGTAACCCTGGTCAGCAGCTTCTGGCAGTCCGAGGTCGTCACGAAGGCGATGCACGGCGCGCTGCACGCGGTGCACTCGGCCCGTGCCGGCGACCCGATGCTGGCGCACGCCCGGCATCTGCTGCTCTTCTTCCTGGTCCGCAGCGAGCGCTGGGCGGAGGCCATGAGCCAGCTGATACACATCGACGGCCACGTCGGCGCCCTGCCCTGGACCCTGTCCGAGGACCCGGCGGCGGAGTTCGCGGTGTACCGGGCGCTGGCGGTGGCGGGCTACGAGGCGAACGGCGGCAGCCCGGCGACCCTGCCGCACTGAGGCACGGGCTCCGGCCGGAATTCCCCCCGGCCGCCGCACGTTGTAAGGACCGTCGCCCCGGCGCGGCGTCGCCCCGATTGGAGACCGCATGTTCCTGCACAGCCGTACGCCCCAGCTCCTGTCCCCCGAGCAGGCGCTGCCCGGCCGCCCGGTCCCGTCGTTCACGGTCCCCGACCGCCACACCGTCCTCGGCAACCCCCTGCTCGGCCCCTACCCGGAGGGCCTGGAGGTCGCCGACTTCGGCCTGGGCTGCTTCTGGGGCGCCGAGCGCAAGTTCTGGCAGCTCCCGGCAGGAGTGTGGACGACCCTGGCGGGCTACCAGGGCGGCCACACCGAGAACCCCACATACGAGGAGGTCTGCTCGGGCCTGACCGGCCACACCGAGGTCGTGCGCGTGGTCTTCGACCCGAAGCTGATCTCGTACGAGCGCCTCCTGAAGACGTTCTGGGAGTCCCACGACCCCACGCAGGGCTTCCGCCAGGGCAACGACGTGGGCACGCAGTACCGCTCGGCGGTCTACACCCACACCCCCGAGCAGGCGGCCACCGCCAAGTCCTCCCGCGACTCCTACCAGGCGGTCCTCACGTCCGCAGGCCACGGCGAGATCACCACGGAGATCGCCCCGTCCCAGGGCCGCCCCTTCTACCCGGCCGAGAGCTACCACCAGCAGTACCTGGACAAGAACCCGGCGGGATACTGCGGCATAGGCGGCACGGGCGTGTCCTGCCCGATCGGTGTGGCCAAGGCCGAGGGCTGAACCCCGGTACCACTGAATACGCGGGGGCTCCCTGGCAATAGGGTGCCCCCGTGACTGCCCCCTTGAGTTCGACCCTGAGTCCGGCGAAAGCCCGTCACGCGCTGCGTCTGTCCGCGCGGGTGTCCGCGGAGTTGCTGCTGGTCTTCGTGATGCTGGCCGTTTCTCTGTGGCTGCTGGGCCGGATGTGGTCGGTGGTGTGGCCGCTCGTCGTCGGACTGCTGCTGACCACGCTGACCTGGCCCGCGGCCCGCTCCCTGCGTCGCCGCGGGTGGCCGCCAGCACTCGCCGCGTCGCTCGTGACCGTGCTGTTCCTGCTGGTCGCCGTGGGCGTCGTGGCGCTGATCGCGGTGCCGGTGGCGTCGCAGTCCGGTGAGCTGACCGACGGCGTGGTCGAGGGCATCCAGAGGCTGCGCGAGTGGGCCGCCGGACCGCCGTTGAACATCGGTGACGCCCAGATCAACAAGGCGTTCGACTCAGCGGTCGCCCGCGCCCAGGAGGGCGTCGGCAGCATGGTCGGCACGGTCGTCACCGGCGTCAGCACCGTGGTGAGCGGAGTGGTCACCGCCGTCCTCGCGCTGTTCCTGATGTTCTTCTTCCTCAAGGACGGGCCGAAGTTCCTCCCGTGGCTGTCCCGGCAGCTCCCGGGCCGGTTCGCCACCGACGTCCCGATCGTGTTCGCGCGCGGCTGGGCCACCCTGGGTTCCTTCGTACGGTCCCAGGCGGCCGTCGGCCTGCTCGACGCGGTCCTGATCGGGCTGGGTCTGTGGATCCTGGGCGTGCCGCTGGTGCTCCCGCTGGCGGTGCTGACCTTCGTCTCCGCGTTCGTGCCGATCATCGGCGCCCTGTTCGCCGGTTTCGTCGCGGTCCTCATCGCGCTGGTCTCCAACGGCCTGACGGACGCGCTGATGGTGCTGGCCATCATCGTGGTGGTGCAGCAGCTCGAGGGGAACGTCTTCCAGCCCATGATCCAGAGTCGTGGGCTCGGCCTCCACGCGGCCGTGGTGCTGCTGGCCGTGACGTTGGGCGGCAGTCTGGCCGGCATCGTGGGCAGTCTGCTCGCCGTCCCCATCGCCGCGCTGATCGCGGTGGTGTGGAACTACGTGCGCGAGCAGCTCAGCGACCCGCCGCGGGAACCTGACGGCACCGACGAGCCGGACACCACCGCCCCCGTGCCGTCCTAACGGCCCCGTCCAGGTCGCGGGACTCCTCCTCGCTTGCGAATCTGCAGGCGAAAGGAGTTCCGCCAGATGCTTCCTGTCACCGCGTCGCCCGTGCGTATCGAGGCGTCTGTCGACGCCCGGCTGTCCCGATGGCTGTGGCTGGTGAAGTGGCTGCTCGCCATCCCGCACTACATCGTGCTGTTCTTCCTGTGGATCGCGTTCGCGGTCGTGACGGTCATCGCGTTCTTCGCCATCCTGTTCACGGCCCGGTACCCCCGGTCCCTCTTCGACTTCAACGTCGGTGTGCTGCGCTGGAACTGGCGGGTCGGCTACTACGCCCACACGGCGCTCGGCACCGACCGGTACCCGCCGTTCACCCTCGCCGACGTGCCCGACTATCCGGCGCACTTCGACGTCGTCTATCCCGAGCGGCTGTCGCGCGGACTGGTGCTGGTGAAGTGGTGGCTGCTGGCGATCCCGCAGTACATCGTCGTCGCGATGTTCGTGGGCGGCGGCTGGGGCTCGGGCTGGCACGACGGGAACGGCTGGCGGGGCGGTGGGCTGATGACCTGGCTCTCCCTGGTCGCGGTGGTCATCCTGCTGTTCACCGCCCGCTATCCACGGCACCTCTTCGACTTCCTGCTGGGCCTCGCCCGCTGGTGCGCGCGGGTGACCGCCTACGCCGCCCTGATGACCGACCAGTACCCGCCGTTCCGGCTCGACCAGGGCGGGCAGGAGTCCCCCGGCCAAGGGCCCTTGACCAAGGGTCCCTGACAAGGAGTTCCGGACAGCGCCGGAATCCCCAGCGGAACCGATTCCTCCCGCTCTACGCTCCTTCGCATGGTTCTCAGACGAGCGTTACAGGTGATCATGGTCGTCGCGCTGGCCCTCGCGGGGGCGGTCCAGGGCGGGGTGAGTTCGGCGCAGGCCGACGACGGCGGGACCGCGGGGGGACGCCAGCTGCTGTTCTACAACCACGCCTACGGCGTCCTGGACCGGGAGACCGCCGACGCCATCGAGCACTCCGCCTATCTGCGCGACTTCGCCAACTTCCAGGTCCGCACCACGACGGGTTCCGGCGGACAGACCTGGACCGGCCGCTATCTGATGGGGCGCGAGACCTACCTCGAACTGTTCGGGGTCGGCGACCTGCCCGGCAAGGACGGCACCCTCGGCTCCACCGGCATGGGCGTCTCGACCGAGCGGAAGGGCGACCTGGCGACGGTGCTCGCGCGGCTGCGCGAGCAGGGGATCAGCGACCCCATCGAGTTCCGGCAGACGCGCGACTTCGGCGACGGCGTCCCCGTGCCGTGGTTCGACGCCGTCTTCACCACCGACCAGTACGACCTCTTCGGCGCCTGGGGCATGGAGTACCGGCAGGAGTACTTCGCCGACCCGCGCGGCAACACCGAGCCCGCCGCACACCCCGATGACGTGGGCCGGGAGCGCTATCTGCCCGACGCCTACCGCGACCACCTGATGCGGGACGTGACCGGCATCCGGCTCGCGGTGACCGCACGCGACCTCGCCAACACCGTGCCGCTGCTGAAGGCCGGCGGGTTCGCCGTGCGCTCCCTGCCGGGCGGGGGCGTCGTCGCGAAGGGCGGCACCACCACACTCCGCTTCGACGCCGTGCCCCTCGACCAGGTGGGCCTGCGGCAGGTCGAGATGTCGCTGAACGGGCCGGTGTCGTACCGGCACGAGGAGCGGATCGGCCAGTCGACCCTCGCCGTCGGCCCGGGGCCCCGTGCCGTGTGGACCTTCGGCGACCAGGACCGGCCGGCTTCCCGGTGAGGACAGAAGCCCTCTAGCCCAGCCGCTCCGCCAGGAACTCCTCCCAGGTCCGCTTCCCCTCCTCCGCCCCTCGCAAGGTGAGGTTCGCCCCTGCCCGGTACGCCCGCCCCGCCTTGCCGGGGATGCGCACCGGCAGCATCGGGCGGCGCCGCCCCCGCAGGCGGAGGTAGGGGCGGGCCAGGCCGGCGAGGTCGTGGACGTGCGGCCCGGTCAGGTCCGGGACGAGGCCGGACGGGGCGCCGAGGGTCAACTCAGCGAGGCGGGCGGCGACTTCGCGGGAGTCGACCGGCTGGAGCCGGAGACCGCCGGGGACCGGGAACACCGGCAGCTTCGCCATCTTCTCCACCATGGTCAGCGCAAGGTCGTGGAACTGGGCCGCGCGCAGGGTCGTCCACGGGATGCCCGAGTCGGCGACGGCCCGCTCCGACTCCAGCTTCGTCCGCATCCAGGCCAGCGGCACCCGGTCCGCGCCGATGACCGAGATGTAGACCAGGTGCCGCACACCGGCCCGGGACGCGGCGCGCACCAGATTGCGGGTCGCCTCGTCGTCGCCCTTGGGGCCGCCCGCCAGATGCAGCACGGTCTCCGCGCCGTCGAGGGCGGCCTCGACTCCCTCGCCCTTGAGCAGATCGCCGGTGACGTACTCGATGCCGTCCGCGGCGGGGCGGGCGTTCCGGCTGAGGATCCGCACGTCGTGGCCGGCCGCGCGCAGCAGCGGGACGACATGGCCGCCCAGGGTGCCCGTGCCGCCGGTGACCAGGATGGATGACGTCATGACTACTCCCCGACTGTCGACTTCGCGGTTCGCCTTCGCCGGTATGACGGAGGGCGGCGGGGAGATGTGACAACCAGGCCGGGAGATGTGACAACCAGAGGAGACGTGACAGGAAAGGAGATCCGGGAGATCCGGGAGATCAGCCGCCGCTGCCGTACGGCCTCGTGATGATCTCCAGTCGGTGGCCGTCGGGGTCGTCGAAGTACGCGCCCCGGCCGCCGTCGTTGTGGTTGATCTCGCCGGGGCGGCTGTGGAACGGGTCCGCCCAGTACGTCAGACCGGCCTCCTGGATACGGCCGAAGATCACGTCGAACTCGTCCTCCGAGACGAGGAAGGCGTAGTGCTGCGGCGTGATGGCGCCGGGGGTGTCCATGTAGTCGAGCGTCACGCCGTTGGCGATCTCGACCGGGAGGAACGGGCCGTAGGGCGGGCTCACGTCGAGTCCCAGGAGGTCGGCGAGGAACCGGGCCGAGGCGCGCTTGTCGTGCGCGACGACGATGGTGTGGTTCAGCTGCACGGTCATGGTGGGCCTCCCCTCCCGATCCACGATACTCAACGCTGAGGGCCCCGGCGCACGATCACCGTGCTTCCGAGGCCCTCATGGTCAAGCTCAGATCGTCGCCGTGTCGATCACGAACCGGTACCGCACATCGCTGCCCAGCACCCGCTCGTACGCCTCGTTGATCTGGTCACCGCGGATCAGCTCGATCTCGGCACCGAGGCCGTGCTCGGCGCAGAAGTCCAGCATCTCCTGGGTCTCCGGGATGCCGCCGATCATGGAACCGGCGAGCGACTTGCCGCCGCCGATCACCGAGAAGAGGCTGAGGGAGATCGGCTCCTCGGGGGCGCCGACGTTCGCCAGGGTGCCCTCGGGCTTCAGCAGCGCCAGGTAGGCGTTGAAGTCCAGCGGGGCCGACACCGTGGACACGATCAGGTCGAACGTGCCGTTCAGCTCCTCGAAGGTCTTCGGGTCGCTGGTGGCGTAGTAGTGGTCGGCGCCCAGCCGCAGGCCGTCCTCCTGCTTGCGCAGGGACTGCGACAGCACGGTGACCTCGGCGCCGAGGGCGTGCGCGATCTTGACGCCCATGTGGCCGAGGCCGCCCAGGCCGAGGATCGCGACCTTCTTGCCGGGGCCGGCGCCGAAGCGCTTGAGCGGGGAGTAGAGGGTGATGCCGGCGCACAGCAGCGGCGCGGCGACGTCGAGGGAGATGCCGTCCGGGATGCCGAGGACGAAGTTCTCGTCGACGACGACCTTCTGCGAGTAGCCGCCGTAGGTGGGCTCGCCGTCCCTGCCGACGGCGTTGTACGTCTGGATGTTGCCCTTGACGCAGTACTGCTCGCGCCCGGCCTTGCAGTTCTCACACTCGCGGCAGGAGTCGACCATGCAGCCGACGCCCACGCGGTCGCCGACGGCGAACTTCGTCACGCCCGGGCCGACCTCGGTGACGACACCGGCGATCTCGTGGCCGGGGACCATCGGGAAGATCGCCTCGCCCCAGCCCTCGCGGGCCTGGTGGATGTCGGAGTGGCAGATGCCGGCGAACTTGATGTCGATCAGGACATCGAACTCGCGGACCTCGCGGCGGTCGATGGTGGTGCGCTCCAGCGGAGCCTTGGGGGCGGGTGCGGCGTACGCGGCGACAGTGGTCATGCCGGGGTTCTCCTAGCGGGGGTTCCGTGCCCGGCTGCCTTCTGGATCTTCTGACCGGGCACGTTCACCAGCGTGCCGAAATCGCGAGCGTCTACCCAGACCACGGTTTTGCGTACGCACACGGTGCGTACCACTGGCGGGGTCAGGCTCGTGTGCGTACGACCATGAATACTGGAGGGCATGGACGAACAGCCCGAACCCGTACAGGAGCCCGCATCGCAGTCCGGCGGGGGCCTGGACCGGCGTGCCGAGCTCAGTGAGTTCCTGCGCACCCGGCGTGCCCGGCTGAAGCCGGAGGACGTGGGGCTGCCCGAGTTCGGGCGGCGGCGTGTGCCGGGGCTGCGCCGCGAGGAGCTGGCGCAGCTCGCCGGGGTCTCCGTGGCGTACTACACACGGCTGGAGCAGGGCAACGGCCGCAACGTCTCGGCGGAGGTGCTGGACGCGATCGCGCGGGCCCTGCGGCTGAGCGACGCCGAGCACGCCCACCTGATGCACCTGGCGAAGCCGAAGCAGCTCAAGAAGAAGCCGGTGGCGCGCACCCAGCAGGTGCGGCCGACGCTGCGGCATCTGCTGGACTCGATCGACACGGTCCCGGCGTACATCGTGGGGCGCCGCTCGGACGTCCTGGCCTGGAACCGGATGGCCGCGGCCCTCTTCGGCGACTGGGGGGAGCTGCCGGCGCCGGAGCGGAACTGGGCGCGGCTGGTGTTCCTCAGGCCCGAGTACCGCGACCTGTTCGTCGAGTGGGACCAGAAGGCGCAGGACATGGTCGGCTATCTGCGCATGGACGCGGGCTGCCACCCGGACGACCCGCGGCTGTCCGCCCTGGTGGGCGAGCTCTCCGTGAAGAGTGAGGAGTTCCGCCGGCTGTGGGCCGCGCACGACGTCAAGGAGAAGAGCTACGGCGTCAAGCGCCTGCGGCACCCGCTGGTCGGCGACCTGACCCTGTCCTTCGAGACGTTCCGCCTGGTCGACGACTCCGAGCAGTCCCTGATCACGTATCACGCGGAACCGGGCACGCCGTCGGCTGAGGCCCTGCGCCTGCTGGCGAGCTGGGGCGCGGACGCGACCCGGGCGGGGGCCGGGAGGTCGGCCCCACCGGCCTGAGACACGCGAACGGCCCGCCGGAAGCCGAG
>NZ_JBHUQX010000048.1:0-31979 GCF_042674225.1 Streptomyces sp. NPDC056948 | reverse complement strand
CCCTGGAGGCGTTCGCCCAGCAGCGACAGCCCGATCGCCGCGGCGGCCAGCGGGTTGGCCAGGGTCACCATCGCGAGCGGGGCGCCCAGGCCGCCCCGGTACGCCACCTGCGACAGCATCAGCCCGCCGGCCGCGAAGGCCGCCACGAGCAGCGCCACCCCGACCACCTGGACGCTCAGCAGCGGACCCGACCGGTCCGTCGCGGCCACCGTCACGGTCTGGGTGAGGGCCGAGGCGACTCCCGACGCGATGCCGGACGCGGTCGCGTGCCGCAGCCCGGGGCGGCTGCCCGGCCGGGACAGCACCCCGATGAGGGCGGCGGTGGCACCCGCCACCGCCAGCGCCTCGGGAACGCTCAGCACATCGTCGGGCGCCGGGCCGGATGCCGTGACCAGGATCGCGCCCAGGCCGAGCAGCGTCAGCGCGGTGCCCTTCCACTCGGCCGTGCTCACCCGCCGTCCCGCGAGCCGCGCCCCCATGGGCACCGCCGCGACCAGAGTCAGCGCGCCGAGCGGCTGGACCACGGTCAGCGGCCCGTACCTCAGGGCCACGACGTGCAGCAGCGCGGCCGACGCGTTCAGCCCGACCGACCACCACCAGGCGCCGCTGCCGAGCAGCCGCAGCACGCCCGAGCCGGGGGAGCGGGAGGCGAGCCGCTCCTGGGCGACCGCCGCTGCCGCGTAGGCGACGGCGGAGACGAGGGACAGGGCGACGGCGACGACGACGGCGTTCATCGGCCGGCTCCCGCGAGTGCCTGCTCCTCGGTTCGGTCCTGGGCCGGGACGAGCCTGTCCTGCGCGCGGCCCGCCGTGGTCGCCGTGCGGTGCGGCGAGCGAAGCGAGATGGGGGTCCCCCCGGACGAAGTCTGGGGGAGGATCACGGCGAGCGCGAGGCCGAGCAGGGCCGTCGCCACGATCGCGTCCAGCCAGTAGTGGTTCGCGGTACCGACGATCACCAGGAGCGTCAGCAGCGGATGCAGCAGCCACAGCCAGCGCCGGCGCGAGCGGGTCGCGACGATCAGGCCGATCGCCACCATCAGGGCCCAGCCGAAGTGCAGCGACGGCATCGCCGCGAACTGGTTCGAGAGGGAGTCGGTCGCGGGATCGCCGTAGACCGACGGCCCGTACACGCGCGCGGTGTCCACCAGGCCGGTCGCGGCCAGCATCCGGGGCGGGGCGAGCGGGAACAGCAGGTGCAGCGCCAGCGCGGCGGCGGTGACGGCGGCCAGAACCCGGCGGGCCCACACATAGTGGGCCGGGCGGCGCAGATAGAGCCAGACCAGGAAGGCGACGGTGGCCGGGAAGTGGACGGCCGCGTAGTAGGTGTTCGCGATATGCGCCAGACCGTCGCCGTGCAGCAGCAGGGACTGCACCGCCCCCTCGCCGGGCAGATGGACCGCTCGCTCGAAGTCCCACACGCGCTGTGCGTTGTGGAAGGCCTCACCGGTGTGGCCCGTGGCGAGCTGCCGGCCGAACTTGTAGACGAGGAAGAGCCCTGCGACGAGCAGGAGCTCCCGGACGAGCGGCGGTCGGGCTATGACGTGCGGCGGTCGCGCTGTCGCGTCGGACCCCGGCGCAGGCTCGGTGCGGGCATTCATCCCCCGGCCCCTTCGGTGACGGTGGTGCTGTTATCGGTACGAGTGCGTACCGATACGCCAGTGTACCGATACGGTCGCGTTCCGGTACACTGGCGTATCGATAGATGTAGAACACACTGCCGGCCGGAATTTTCCGGCCGCCCGAGGGAAGCCAGGAGCACGGTCATGACGTCGCAGGCTGCGGACGACCGACCCGAGCCGGTCGGTGCCACACGCCGCTCCAAGATCACGCCGGAGCGTGAGCAGGAGTTCTTCGACGCCGTGCTGGAGCAGCTCCGCGAGTGCGGCTACGACTCCGTCACCATGGAGGGGATCGCCGCCAGCACCCGCTGCAGCAAGTCCACGCTCTACCGTCAGTGGAAGACCAAGCCCCAGTTCGTGGCGGCGGCGCTGCGCTCCCACCGGCGGACGAGGTGCATCGACACCGGCTCGCTCGCGGACGACCTGCGTGAGGCCGCCCGGGCGGCGGGGGAGCTGTCGGGCCGGGACACCCAGCTCCTCCAGGCGCTCGCCCACGCGGCCCCCCAGGACCCGGAGCTGCAGCGCGCGTTGCGCGAGGCGCTGATCGAACCGGAGATCGCCGCGCTGAAGGAGATCATCCGGCGCGGGGTCGAGAGGGGAGAGGTGCCCGCCGATCACCCGGCGCTGGAGTACATCCCGGCGCAGATGTTCGGCGTCCTGCGGGTGCGGCCCGTCCTGGAGGGCGAGTGGGCCGACCCGGAGTATCTGGTCCGGTTCGTGGAGGCCGCCGTGCTGCCGGCTCTGGGCCTGAGATGAGACCCGGGCCGCCGTCCACGGGATGACCGGACGGTGACCCGATCGCGCCGACCCGTGGGGACGGGGGCGGCGCGCACCCCCCGGCCGGGTGGGGTTCCCCTGTGAGCGGCAGGGGCGCCCCACCCGGCCGACCGGTGCCGGGCGGGGTGGTTGTTCCCTGTCAGACGCCCTGGCCGTTGCCGCTGCCCGTCGACACCTTGATGCCCTTGGTGATGTCGTCCAGGACGGACTCCTTCTGGTCGGCGTCCACGCCGAACCGGACGACGACCATCTGCTTCGCGTTCGCGGGGGAGGGGAACGCGAGCGACTCCACGATGCCGTCGGCGCCCTTGGTGGTGACGGCCTTCCAGCGGACCAGGTAGCCCTTCTGTCCGGCCACGGTCACCGCCTTGGAGGCCAGTACGTCGTGCGAGGTGATCCCGCCGTAGGACTTGCCGCCGTAGGACTCGTCCGCGTTGGCCGAGATGTCCGCCTTGGCGATCTCCTCGGCGGTGCTGCCCTTGGTGCCGAGGGCCAGGGCCGGTGCGGAGTAGGCTCCGCCCTTCGTGCAGGTCGAGGAGGTGTCGCCGGGGCACTTGTAGGAGTCGTCGGACGTGACCTGCGCGCCGACCGTGATCTCCTGGCCGTACCAGCCCTTCGGGATCGGCATGCTGATCCCGCTGACGCCGTCGGTCACCGACCCGCTCCTGATCTTCGGCGGCTCGGACCGCTCGGGAGACGGACTCTGACCACCGGAACCGCCGGAGCCGCCATTGCCTCCGGATCCCCCCGAGCCGCCCGGCCCGCCGAACGGCCCGCCCTGGCCACCGGGCGCGCCCGGGCCGCCCGGCCCCTGCGAGGTGGCCGAACCGCCGCCCGAGCCGCCGTTGCCGGACAGCGCGTACACCCCGACACCGATGCTCGCGAGAACAACGACGGCCGCCCCCACGGCAATCCCGACCCGCAGTCGGCTTCCCTTCGCGGCCGGGGGTGCGGCGGGGTATCCGGGATACGCACCGGCGCCCGGGTACCCGGGGGTGTTGGGGTATGGAGCCGGCCCTGGAGGTTGTCCGGGCGTGCCTGGATATCCGGGGGTGCCTGGGTACGCGGTGGCGCCCGGGTGTCCCGCGGCGCCCGGGTGTCCGGGGGCGCTCGGATGTCCGGTGGTGCTTGGGTATCCGGGAGGGCCTGGGTGTCCAGCGGCGCTGTCATGAACGGCAGTGTCTGGATGCACGGCAGCAGCCGGATCCCCCGGAGGGGCTGACTCACCCGCAGCGCCCGCGCTTGCCGCACGAGCAGGATCGTCGGCGGCGCCCGAGTCTGTCGCAGAGACCGAACCTGCTGTAGGGGCTGTAGGGGTGGGCTCGCCCGCAGTGTCCGAACCCCCGGGGCCGGAGCCCGCGGTAGCGGCCGAACCGGCATTCTCGCCCGGGTCCCCCGCAGAAGCCGAACCCTTCTCGGCCGCCGGATGCGTCGGCGGCTGGGCCGGACGGATGCGGGCCGTCCAGGCCTTGCCGTCCCACCAGCGCTCGGTGGCGGGCCCGTCACTTTTCTGTCCGGGGTCCGGGTACCACCCGGAAGGAGTCTCCTGCGTCATGCCCCCACCGTATGAGGCGTCGGTGAAAGAGGCATGAGAGGAGTCGACCAGGATCGGTCATTCCAGGAGCAACCGGGTGGGACGCAGGCGGGCGGGCGGTGGCAGCCGCAGTCCGTCCCGGCCCGGGGTCACCGATCCCAGCACGCTGGGATGCCGGGCACCGGTGCTCGCGGGTGAGGTGCCGGGCAGGCCGTGCAGGGTCAGGAATCCCAGGACGGCGAAGGCGTAGGCCTCCTTCGCCCCGGACGGCAGCCCCAGTTCGTCCGAGGCGCGCACCGCCACCCCGGGCAGCAGATCCCCGAGCATCCTCATCAGCACCGGGTTGCGCGTCCCGCCGCCGGAGGCGATCACCTCCGTCGCGCCCACCGACCGCACGGCGTCCGCCACGGTCCGGGCCGTGAGCATCGTCAGCGTGGCGACGACGTCCTCGGCGGGCAGCGTCCCGAACCCGGCCAGCGCGTCGCGCAGATGACCGAGATGGAACAGCTCCTTGCCCGTCGTCTTGGGCGCGGGCAGCGCGTAGTACGGCTCCTGGAGCAGCCGGTCCAGCAGCGGCCCGCGCACCCGGCCGCGCGCGGCAAGGGCCCCGTCCGTGTCGTAGGACAGGGCTCCGCCGCTGAACCCCTGCGCCGCCGCGTCGATCAGCGCGCAGCCCGGCCCGGCCGGCCGCGCAGCCACAGCAGGTCGACCAGGCTGACCAGCGGGGCGCCCTGCCCACCGGCGGCGATGTCACGCGGCCGGAAGTCGGAGACGACCGGCAGTCCGGTCGCCTCGGCGATCCAGGCCGACTGCCCGAGCTGGAGCGTGCCGTGGACCTCTCCCTCGGCGACCCAGTGGTACACGGTCTGCCCGTGCGAGGCCACCGACTCGGCCCGTCCCTCGCACAGTTCGCGGTCGGCCCGGAGCGCGGCCGCCGCGAAGGCCTGCCCGATCAGGGTGTCCAGCCGGCACACCTCGCCCAGCGTGGTGGTCCCCGGCGGCAGGGCGGCCGACAGGGTCTCGCGCAGCTCGCCGTCGTACGCCTCGCTCACCATGCCGAGCGGCTTCAGCACCAGGCTGTCGCCGACGAGGTCCAGCTCGGCCGCCGCCGCGTCGATCGCGTCGTACGACGTGCCGGACATCAGACCGATCACCCGCATCGCTTCAACCAGTCCTCTCCTCCACCGCTTTCGCCCCGCGCACCCTTCGCGAGGGCAGCGTGAGCAGGGCCGGTACGCTCACCGCGCAGGCCGCCGCCGCGTAGTACGCGGGGATGTCCACGCTCCCCGTCCGCTCGATCGTCTCCGTGATGATGAGCCCGGCGCACCCCGAGAACACCGCATTGGACAGCGCGTAGGCGAGTCCCAGGCCCGTGCAGCGCACCCGTGTCGGGAACATCTCCGACAGCATCGCCGGGCCCGGCCCCGCCATCAGCCCCACCACGGCACCCGCGCCGCACACCGCCACACCCTTCACGGTGTTCGAAACGCCGGGATCCTGCAGAAGGTTGAGCAGCGGCACCGAGAGGACCACGACCAGCACGGCGCCCGTCAGCATCACCGCCCGACGGCCGAGCAGGTCACTGAGCAGCCCCGCCGGCACGATCGTCACCGCGAAGCCCAGATTGGCCAGCACGGTGGCGACCAGCGCCTGCTGGAAGGTCGCACCCAGCGAACTCTGCAGATACGACGGCAGCACGACGAGGAACGTGTAACCGGCCGCGGCCCAGCCCATGATCCGCCCCGCGCCCAGCGCGATGGCCCTCGCGACCTCGCGCGGGGGAGGTGTCTCCCGCGACCGCTCCGCCACGAACTCCGGTGTCTCGTCCAGCCGCAGCCTCAGCCACAACGCCCCGAGCCCCAGGGGCAGGGTCAGCAGGAACGGCAGCCGCCAGCCCCACGCGCCGAGCTGCTCCTCGGTCAGCACGGTGGCGAGCAGCGCCGCCGCGCCCGCGCCGCCCAGCAGCCCCAGTGCGACCGTGAACGACTGCCACGACCCGTACAGCCCCCGCCGGCCCGGCGGAGCGAACTCCGTCATCACCGACACCGCCCCGCCGAACTCCCCACCGGCCGACAGCCCTTGAAGCACCCGCAGGAAGGTGAGCAGCCAGGGCGCCAGCGCACCCGCCTGCGCGTACGTCGGCAGTACACCGATCAGCGTCGTCGCCACCGTCATCAGCGTGATCACCAGGACCAGCACCGGCCGACGGCCGACGCGGTCCCCGAGACGGCCGAAAAGCGCCGCCCCGACCGGTCGGAAGAAGAACGCGAGCGCGAACGACGCGTACGTCTTCACGAGAGCCTCGATCTCGCTGCCGCCCTCCGGCGTGAAGAACCGCGCCGCGATGATCGTCGCGAAGTAGCCGTAGACGCCGAACTCGTACCACTCGATGAGATTGCCCACCGACCCCGCGACCAGCGCCCGCCGGCCGCGCCGTGTGTCCCGTCCCTGGTGAATGAACGTCACCTCCCGTACCGTTGTGCCTTGTTGACCCGAAGGGGGCTGGTGGCGGGCCGGTTGCGCCGTCCGATCGTCGTCGGTGTCACCCGTCACGGCAACAGGTGCCCGGACCGCCCTCCGCTCAGGCAACCGGACGGCTACGCTCGACGTCTGTACGTCGTTCGGGCGACTTGGGGAGGTAGCGGGATGACGGAGGTACGGCCCACGGCCGGCGCCTCGGCTTCCCTGTGGGAGCGCGACGAGGAAGTCGCCGCCGTCGCGCGGGCGGTCGACGGCCTGTGCGCGGACCGCTCCTCGTCCGGCGGACTGCTGGTCTTCCGGGGCGAGGCCGGACTCGGCAAGACCACGCTGCTGGCCGAAACCCGCCGTATCGCCGAGGCCCGCGGCTGCACGGTCTGGTCGGCACGCGGCGGCGAGACCCTCAGGTCGGTCCCCTTCAACGTGGTACGGCAGTTGCTGCAGCCGGCGCTGGTGTCGATGCTCCCGGAGGAGGCCCGCGAGTACCTCGGCGACTGGTACGACATCGCAGGCCCCGCCCTCGGCATAGCGGAACCCGGCGACCGGCAGGCCGACCCGCAGGGCGTGTGCGACGGACTGGTCGCCGCCGTGCGCCGGCTCGCCCGCCGGGACTGGCCGCTGGTGCTGCTGATCGACGACGCCCACTGGGCCGACCAGGAGACCCTGCACTGGCTCGCCGGCCTCGCCGATCGCCTCGACGAGATGTCCGTGCTGGTCGTGATCACCCGCCGCCCCGGCGAGGTCTCCGGCACCAGCGCCCGCCACCTCGACACCGTCGCCGCCGCCGCGGACGGACCCGTCGCGACACTGAGCGCCCTCACTCCGGACGCGACGGCCGGACTCACCCGCGCCACCCTCGGCCCGCACGCCGACGCCGCGTTCTGCCGCGAGGTCTGGGCCGTCACCGCGGGCAACCCCTACGAGACCGTCGAACTCCTCGCCAAGGTGCAGGACAGCGAAGTCGAACCGGTCGAGGCCCGGGCCGGGGAGCTGCGCGAACTGAACCGCTCGGCCCGCGGCGGCGGCCTCGTCGCCCGCCTGGAGGAACTCGGCATCGACGCGACGCGGTTCGCCTGGGCCGCCGCCATCCTCGGCACCGGCATCTCCACCGACCTGGTCGCCAAGCTCGCCACCCTGGGGTCCGACGACGCCCGCCGCTGCGCCGAACTGCTGCGCACCGCCCGCATCCTCACCACACCCGACCCCGCGACCGGCCGCAGCGCCGACGGCGATCTGGAGTTCGTCCACCCGCTGATCGCCACCGCCGTCTACAACTCCATACCCGACGCCCTGTGCACCGCCATGCACGGCATAGCCGCCCGGATCGTCACCGACGAGGGGCGCGGCGCCGCCGCGGCCGCCCGCCACCTCCTCGAAGTCCACCCGGACGACGACGAGGAACTCGTGGGGCAACTGCGCGAGGCCGCCCGCGAGCACCTCGCCGTCGGGGCCCCCGACGCCGCCCGCCGCTGCCTGGAGCGCGCCCTGAAGGAACCGCCCCGGCCCGAGTCCCACCCGCACGTGCTGTACGAACTGGCCGAGGCCACCTTCCTCACCGCGCCCGCCCGCACCATCGGCCATCTGCGGACCGCGCTCGGCATGCCCGGCCTCGGCGGGGACAAGCGGGTGGACGCCGTCTTCCGCCTCTCCCAGGCGCTGCTCCACAACGACCAACTGGAGGAGGCGGTCCGCACGGTCGAGGCGGAGGCCGCCCGGCTCCGGCCCGGGCCCGCCCGGATGCGGCTCCAGGCCGTGCACTTCATGTGGGAGGGCATACACGCCGGCGAGGCCACCTCACCCGACCGCTCCCGGCGGCTCGCCGACCTCGCCGGCACCTGCACCGGCCGGGACAACTCCGAACGCGCGCTGCTCATGCTGCGCGGCTTCGACGCCCTCATGCACGGCGAGAACGCGGAGGAGGTCGCCGAACTGTGCGACCGCGCCCTCGTCAACGGCCGCCTGGCCCCCGGGCTCGGCTGGACCGACACCGAGTGGGGCATCGAACTGCTGCTGATGCTGGCCAACGCGTACGCCTTCACCGACCGCCTCGACCGCGCCGAGACCCTCTACAACGAGGCCCTGCGCGCCTATGAGACGGCCGGCTGGAGCGGCGGCCACCTCGCTCTCGCCCACGCCTACGTCGGGCTCGGCCACCGCAGGCGGGGCCGGCTGAAGGAGGCGGAGACGTCCCTGCGCGAGTCGCTGCGCCTCGCCGAGCGCGTCGGCCGCGGCCTGCCGCTGTACTGGTCCGCGACCTGCAACCTCGTCGACACGCTGCTCGCCCGCGGCCATGTCCAGGAGGCCTGGGAGGTCGCCGAACGGTACGGCTTCGCCCCGCCCTACCCCTCCACCATCGTCCTGCCGGACCCGCGCTCGGTGCGCGGCCGGCTGCTGCTGGCCGTAGGCCGCACCAAGGACGGCATCAACGAACTGGAGGCCGCCGAGAAGGCGGCGGCAGCACGCGGTCACCACAACCCCGTGCTCGTCCCCTGGGCGGCCGACCTCGCCCGGGCCCTCAGCACCGAGGACCCGGCCCGTGCCGCCCGGCTCGCCGTCGACGTCCGCCGGCAGGCCGAGCGCTTCGGCACGGACACCGCCATCGGCGAGGCCCTGCGCTGCGCCGCCGCCCTGGAGACCGGGCAGCGCGCGGTCCGGCTCGCCGCCCAGGCCGTCACCTTCCTGGAGGCGTCGCCCTGCCAGTACGAGCACGCGGCGGCCCGTATCGAGTACGGCATCGCGGCCCGCTCGGTGAGCGACCTCGAACGCGGACTGGACCTGGCGGTCTCGTGCGGCGCGGACGGACTGGCGGAGCGGGCGCGGGCCGTGCTCAGGGCCGGCGTCGGACCGGTGTAGCTCAGACGCGGAGCAACTGGTCGGTCACCGCCGCGAGCCGCCTGCGCACCGCGGGGTCGTATGCCGCCTCGTGCGCCCGCGCGGCACGGGTGCCGTCGAAGTAGCGGCCCGAACCCAGGTCCCGGGTGGCCGGAGCGAGTACGCCCGGTGCGCCGTCGGCGACCGTGTGCCGGGGCGTGAACCCGCCTTCGCGGACCATCGCCGTGTCCATGTGGGTCGCGGGGTGCACCACGTTCACCGCGACGCCGCTGCCGTCGAGTTCCTCCGCGAGGGTGAAGGTGTGGGCGGCGAGAGCGAACTTGCTGCGGCAGTACGCCGACAGGCCGCTGTAGCGGCGGATGAGCTCCGGGTCGGCGACATCGAGGGGTTCCTGGCCGGCCGAGCCGACGTTGACGATCCGGGCGGGCGCGTTCGCGCGCAGCACCGGCAGCAGGGCGCGCGTCAGCACCACCGGCGCCAGATAGTTGACCGCCAGCCGCAGCTCGTGCCCGTCGGCGCTCAGCTCACGCCCGGCGCCGGACGGACCGGCGCCGACGGCCGCGTTGTTGATCAGCACGTCCAGCTCGGGATGCGCGTCGCCGACGTGCGCGGCCAGCTCCCGCACCCGCGCCAGCGAGGCGAGATCGGCGACGAACCCCTCGGCGTCGCCCTCGGCGCGCAGCTCCTCGACGAGCCGCTCCGTCCGGTCCTCGTCGCGGCCGTGGACGAGGACCACGTGCCCGGCGCGGACCAGCTCGAAGGCGACGTACCGGCCGAGCCCCGAGGTGGCGCCCGTGATCAGCAGGGTGGACATGCCTCCACCGTAGGCACGCCGCGGCGGCGGGTGCGAGACCTGGCCGGGCCTACGACCAGCAGGGTCACCCTGCCGTGCCGTCCTCCTCGGCGAGCACCCGCTGGGCCGTCGCGAACGCCGAGTTCGCCGCCGGCACCCCGCAGTACACGGCCGTCTGCAGCAGCACCGCGCCGATCTCCTCGGGTGTGAGCCCGTTGCGGCGGGCCGCCCGGACGTGCATGGCCAGCTCGTCGTAGTGGCCGTGCGCGACCAGCGCGGTGAGGGTGATCATGCTGCGCTCGCGGCGCGACAGCGCCGGGTCGGTCCAGATCTCGCCCCAGGCGTAGCGCGAGATGAAGTCCTGGAAGCGTGCGGTGAAGGGCGTCTGCCGGGCTTGCGCCCGGTCGACGTGCGGGTCGCCGAGCACCTCGCGCCGCACCTCCATCCCGCGTCCGACGGGCCCGCCGAAGTGGGCCCGCAGCGCGGTCAGTACCGCCTCCGGGCACTGCGCGGGCGCCAGATGCGAGGCGCCCGGGAGCTCGACGAGCGTCGAGCCCGGCACCGCGTCGGCGATCTCCCGCAGATGGGCGGGCGGCGTCGCCGGATCGTCGCGGCCGGCGACCAGCAGCGTCGGCACGGCGATCTCGGGCAGCCGGTCCCGCAGATCGAACGCGGCGAGCGCGTCACAGCAGGCGGCGTACGCGTCCGGGTCGGCTTCCTGGTGGTCCCGCACCAGCTCCGGCACGGTGAAACCGGACGTGAACCAGCGCGCGTGAGCCCCCTCCGCGAGCCCGGCCAGCCCCTCCCGCCGCACCAGCGCGGCCCGCTCCTGCCAGGGCAGCGCTCCGTTGAAGTGCGCCGACGAGCAGAGCACGGCGAGCGACGACAGCCGTTCCGGATGGTGCACCGCGAGATGCAGGCCCACGGCCCCGCCCAGCGACACACCCGCGTACGCGAACCGTTCGATGCCGAGCGAGTCGGCGAGCGCCAGCACCAGGCCGGCGAGGTCACCGACCGTCGCGTCGGCCGCGATGAGTCCGGCCGCCGAGCCGCCGTGCCCCGGCAGATCCCAGCGGACCACCCGGTGGGTGATCGACAGCTCGGGCGCCACCTTGTCCCACAGGGCGTACGACGTGCCGAGGGAGGGGCCGAGCAGCAGCGGGGGAGCGGAGGCGGGCCCTTCGGTGCGGTGGTTCAGGAGTGTCAACGTCGCTCCAGAGCGCGGTCGGTGAGGGCTCCGGCGGAGCCGGTGTAATGGGTGGGATCGAGGTCGACGTCCGCCAGCTCCGGTGCCTCGGCGAGCGGGCGTCCCTCGGCGGCCAGCCGGGTGAGGAGCTCCTTGGCGCGGGCACGGCCCAGCACCGGGGCCAGTTCGGCGGAGAGCCGCTCGGAGACGATCAACCCGCCGGTCAGGTCCAGGTGTTCGCGCATGACCTCGGGCCTGACCCGCAGTCCCTCGGCCAGCTCCACGGCGTCCCGGGCGGCCCCGCCGACCAGCCGCAGCAGGTCCCGCAGCGGTTCCCACTCGGCGTGCCAGGACCCGGCCGGCCGCTCGTCCTCCGCGGCCAGCGAGCCGTACAGCGTGGCCGCGAGCTGCGGTGCCCGACGTGCGGCGGAGGCGATGAGGGTGGACCGTACGGGGTTGGACTTGTGCGGCATGGCGGACGAGCCCCCGCCGCTGCCCTCCGCGACCTCCGCGATCTCGGTGCGCGACAGGGTGAGGACGTCCACGGCGACCTTGCCGAGGGCGCCCGCCGTGAAGGCGAGGCACCCGGCGAGATCGGCGACGGGCGTCCGCAGGGTGTGCCAGGGCAGATCGGGTGTCCTGAGGCCGAGTTCACGGGCGTACGCAGCCGGAAGTTCGGTCGGATCGCTCGCGCCGTACGCCCCGAACGCCGCCAACGTGCCCGCCGCGCCGCCGAGTTGTGCCGGCAGCGAGTCCCGTACGGCCGTCGTCCGGTCCCGCGCGTCGAGGACGAGTGCCCGCCATCCGGCCGCCTTCAGCCCGAAGGTCGTCGGTACGGCGTGCTGGGTGAGCGTCCGCCCCGGCATCGCCGTGTCACGGTGCTCCGCGGCCAGCCGGGCGAGGGCCTGCTCGGTGCGCCCGAGGTCGGCGAGGACCAGGTCCAGGGTCCGCGCGGCGACCAGCATCGTCGCCGTGTCCATGATGTCCTGGCTGGTCGCGCCCCGGTGGACGTAGGGGCCGTACTCGTCGCCGACGGCCTTCGTCAGCTCCGCGACCAGGGGGATGACGGGGTTGCCGCCCGCGCGGGCCCGCTCGGTGAGGGACGGTACGTCGAAGGCGCCGGAAGCCGCCTCGGTCACCGCGGTCGCCGCCTCGGCGGGGGCGAGCCCCAGAGCGGCCTGGGCCCGGGTCAGCGCGGCCTCCGCGTCGAGCAGCGCCCGCAGATACGCGTGGTCGCTCGTGGCGGACGCGGCCGCCGAGTCGGCCCACCCGGGGGCGAGCAGGCCGGTGTCGCCGTGCGCAGCTGTCACTGGAACTCCAGGAAGACCGTCTCGCCTTCGCCCTGAAGGCGGATGTCGAAACGGTACGTGCCGCGCGCCTCCTCCACGGCGATCAGCGTGTCGCGGCGCCCGTCCTCCAGCCGGGACAGCAGCGGGTCGGCGGCGAGCACCGTCGCGTCACCCGGCAGGTAGATCCGGGTGTACAGGTGCAACAGGAGCCCTCGCGCGAAGACGCACACGCTGAGGTACGGGGCGTTCCGGCCGCGCGCACCGGGCCGCAGCGTGCGCGCGTACCAGTGGCCGTTCGCGTCGGTCTGGATGCGTCCCCAGCCCGTGAACTCCACGCCGTTGCGCCCCAGGAAGCCGCCCGAGGCCGGGTCGCGGCGCATCGAACCGTCGGCCGTCGCCAGGGTGCCCTCCGGGTCCGGGCCCCACAGTTCGATCAGGGCGTCGGGCAGCGGAGCGCCCTCGCCGTCGGTGACGTACCCGTGCACGGTGACCGTGTCCGGATGCCCGGCGGGCGCTATGTCCTCACCGCCGCGGAACGGCAGGGCGTGGCCGTAGAACGGGCCGACGGTGTGCGAGGGGGTGGGCAGCACGCTCTCAGGACTGCTGGTGTCGATCTTCGTCATGGCAGGTCAGCGCCCTTCTTCGATCCAGGTGGCCTGCGGCCCGTCCAGCACGATGTCCCAGTGGTAGCCCATCGAGAACTCCGGCACCGACAGGCCGTGGTCGTAGGTGGCGACCAGCCGCTGCCGGGCCGCGTCGTCCGTCACCGACTGGATGATCGGGTCGTAGGGGAACAGCGGGTCGCTCGGGAAGTACATCTGCGTCACGAGCCGCTGGGTGAACGCCGAGCCGAAGAGCGAGAAGTGGATGTGGGCCGGGCGCCAGGCGTTGACGTGCTGGCGCCACGGGTACGGGCCCGGCTGGACGGTGGTGAAGCGGTAGTGGCCCTCGGCGTCGGTGAGCGTGCGGCCCACGCCGGTGAAGTTCGGGTCCAGCGGGGCGTCGTGCTGCTCGCGCTGATGGGCGTAGCGGCCCGCCGAGTTGGCCTGCCAGATCTCCACGAGCTGGCCGCGCACCGGGCGGCCGTCGCGGTCCAGCAGCCGGCCGGAGACGGTGATGCGCTCGCCGATCGGCTCGCCGTCGTGCTGCCGGGTGAGGTCGTTGTCGATCTCGGTGATGTCCCGCTCCCCGAAGGCCGGGGAGGACAGCTCCACCAGCTCCGGGTCCTTGCTGACGTCGATGGTGACCGGTGGCTGCTTCGGGTGCCGGAGCACCGAGGAGCGGTACGGCGCGTAGTCCCGCCGCGGCTGATGTTCGACGGGCCCGCCGTCGGCGAGGCGCTTCTCGTACGCGGCGTGCTCGGCCGCGATCTCCTGGTCGATGTCGTGCTGTGTGAGAGTCATGGGGGTCCCTGAGGAGGTTCGTGAGGTTCTCGCCCTGAAGGGGCGCGGGGAACTGCGCGACCAGCCACATACGGCCCGCAGCCGAACGCCTAACGTTCCAGAACAAGCGCAAGCCCCTGGCCCACGCCGATACATAGCGTGGCGACACCGACGCCACTGCCCCGCCGGGCGAGCTGATGCGCAACCGTCCCGGCGAGCCGGGCCCCGGACGCGCCGAGCGGATGGCCCAAAGCGATCGCACCGCCCTGCGGATTGAGGATCGCGGGATCGAACTCGGGCCACTCGGCCACACACCCCAGCACCTGTGCCGCGAACGCCTCGTTCAGCTCCAGCACGGACAGGTCGTCGAACCCCTTGCCCGCCTTGGCCAGCGCCCGGTTGACGGCCTCGACGGGAGCGAGTCCGAAGTAGTCCGGGTCGAGGGCGTTGACGCCGGTCGCGGAGATCCGGGCGAGCGGCTCGCGGCCGGTGGCCTTCAGACCCTCCTCGTCGACCAGAAGAAGGGCCGCCGCCCCGTCGTTGAGCGGTGACGCGTTGCCCGCCGTCACCGTGCCGCCCTCCTTGCGGAACGACGGCTTCAGCTTGGCCATCGTGGCCAGGGAGGCATCCGGACGGACACACTCGTCGGCCGCGAAGACCACCGGATCGCCCTTGCGCTGCGGGACCGCCACAGGCGCCGACTCGGCGTCGAACAGGCCCTGTTCCCGCGCCCGCGCCGCCTTCTCATGGCTGCGGAGCGCGAACTCGTCCTGCTGCTCGCGGCTGATCTTGTGCTTGTCGGCGATGAGTTCGGCCGACTCGCCCAGCGGGATCGTCCACTGCGGCTCCATGCGCGGGTTGACCATCCGCCAGCCCAGAGTCGTGGAGTACAGCTCGGTGTGCCCGGCCGGGAAAGGCTTGTCGGATTTGGGCAGCACGTAGGGCGCCCGGGTCATCGACTCCACACCACCCGCCACTGCGATGGAGGCGTCGCCGACGGCGATGGCGCGGGCCGCCTGGATCACGGCCTCCAGACCGGACGCGCACAGCCGGTTGACGGTCACGCCCGGCACCGTGGTGGGCAGGCCCGCCAGCAGGGCCGCCATGCGGCCGACGTTGCGGTTCTCCTCACCGGCGCCGTTGGCGTTGCCGAAGTACACGTCCTCGATCCGCGCCGGATCCAAGTCCGGGGTGCGGGCGAGCAGTTCGCGGATCGCGTGTGCGCCCAGGTCGTCCGGGCGGACGGAGGCGAGGCCGCCGTTGTAGCGGCCGATGGGGGTGCGGACCGCGTCGACGAGGTAGACGTCCTTCACTTCAGGCCCTCCGGCACGGTCAGTTCGGCGTCGGTCCTGGCGATGATCTCTTCGGCGCTCACGCCCGGCGCGGTCTCGACCAGGACGAGCCCGTCCTCGGTGACGTCGAGGACGCCGAGGTCGGTGATGATCCGGTTCACACACCCCTTGCCGGTCAGCGGCAGGGCGCACTCGGTGAGGATCTTCGGGGAGCCGTCCTTGGCGGTGTGGGTCATGACGACGACGACCGTACGGGCGCCGTGCACCAGGTCCATCGCCCCGCCGATGCCGGTGATCAGCTTGCCGGGGATCGCCCAGTTGGCCAGGTCGCCCCGCTCGGACACCTGCATGGCGCCGAGCACGGCCACGTCGATGTGCCCGCCCCGGATCATCGAGAAGGACAGCGCCGAGTCGAAGAAGGACGCGCCCGGCAGGACCGTCACGGTCTCCTTGCCGGCGTTGATCAGGTCCGGGTCGACGGTGTCCTCGGTGGGGTAGGGGCCGGTGCCCAGGATGCCGTTCTCCGATTCGAGGACGACCTCGACGCCCTCGGGCAGATAGTTGGGGATGAGGGTGGGCAGGCCGATGCCGAGATTGACGTACTGCCCGTCCCGCAGCTCGCGCGCGGCCCGCGCGGCCATCTGTTCACGCGTCCAGGCCATCAGTTGCTCACCGTCCGCTGCTCGATCTTCTTGTCCGCCGCCTGCTCCGGGGTGAGAGCGAGCACCCGCTGCACGAAGATGCCGGGCAGATGCACCGCGTCCGGATCGATCTCGCCGGGCTCGACCAGCTCCTCCACCTCGGCGATGGTGACCCGCCCCGCCATCGCGGCCAGCGGGTTGAAGTTGCGGGAGGACTTGTTGAAGACGAGGTTCCCGTGCCGGTCGCCCTTTGCCGCCCTGACCAGGGCGAAGTCGGTGCGGATGCCCCGCTCCAGCACGAACTCCTCGCCGTCGAACTCCCGGACCTCCTTCGGCGGCGAGGCGAGCGCGACCCCGCCCTCACCGTCGTAGCGCCACGGCAGACCGCCCTCGGCGACCTGGGTGCCCACCCCGGCCGGGGTGTAGAAGGCAGGGATCCCGGCGCCGCCGGCCCGCAGCCGCTCGGCCAGCGTGCCCTGCGGGATCAGCTCGACCTCCAGTTCCCCGGCCAGGTACTGCCGGGCGAACTCCTTGTTCGCGCCGATGTAGGAGCCCGTCACCCGGGCGATCCGGCCGGCGGCGAGGAGGACCGCAAGGCCCGACTCCATCGCCCCGCAGTTGTTGGAGACCACCGACACCCCGGCCACCCCGCGCTCGTAGAGCGCCTGGATCAGCACGTTCGGCACACCGCTCAGCCCGAAACCGCCCACCGCGAGCGACGCACCGTCGGGCACATCGGCCACCGCCTCCAGGGCTGTGGCGACCACCTTGTCCATCCGAGAAGCCCCATCTCTTCCGAGCGCTCCGACCTATATTAGTCAGCGCACTGAGTATTTCCGTGAAGCTCCTCTCACGCTGCCATCGCCACAGCAGGGCGTCAAGGCCTCGGCATATGTGCCTCTGATCCCTTGCGTAGCCGGCGGACAGCCCGGGAGCGGGCCGGTATTGTTCAGTGCACCAACGAAAACGACCGAGGGGTGCACATGGCGGCGGCCGACCTCACCACCCACCCCGGGCACCTGGCCCGGCGGCTCCAGCAGGCCCACTACCTGCTGTGGAACACGATGGTCTCCGAGGAGATCACCTCGCCCCAGTACGCGGTCCTCAACACACTCGTCGCCGAGCCCGGTCTGGATCAGCGCACGGTGGGGGAGCGGGTGGGGCTCGACCGGTCCACGATCGCCGAGGTGATCAGCCGGCTCATCCGGCGCGGGCTGCTCGACAAGGTCCGCGACCCGCAGGACGGCCGCCGTTTCCTGCTGCGCCTCACGGAAGAGGGCGCACGCACTCACCGCAAGCTGACCGTGCGCACCGCCCGGATGAACCAGATCTTCCTCGCGCCGCTGACCGCCGAGGAGCAGACGGTGTTCTTCGACCTCATCCGGCGCGTGTCGGACGCGGCCGAAGGCCTGCGCAATCCGGGGGAGTCCCTGGTGGCGCCCCGCTGACCGGTGCGGCCCGCGCGGGCCGGTCAGGGGGCCGCCGGTCAGGGGGCCTCGGAGTACACCACCCACACCTGGCCCTTCGCGAAGTTCACGGGTGCGCCGCCGCGGGTGGTGAACGCCGTGCCGTCGGTGGCGTTTTCGCGCTCCCAGTTCACGTCGTAGGCCCGCCCGTCGCGCAGTACCTTCGCCTTCCCCGAGCCCACCGTCTCGGTGTACGGCGTGTTGTTGCCGAGGAAGTCGCGGAAGGCGGACTCGCGCACCTTCACGTACTGCACGACGACTGTCGCGGGCGCCATCCGCTTGCCGTCGGCCGTCGTGGCGGGTGTGCCGTCCATGCCGACCAGCCAGCGGTCCCGGGAGTCCGACCAGGTGAAGGTGAAACGGGCCGCCGGATAGCGCACCGTCTGCGAGGTCGTCGTGGTGCCGTCGGCGGGAGCGGAGCCGTAGCGGAAGCCGGTGGTCAGGGCGGCCCGGCCCGGGGGCTCCGGCACGATCCGCTCGGGCCGAACATAGAGGTTGTGCGGGGCTGACCTGTCGGGGTCGCGGAAGAAGGCGTCGGAGGCGCTGCCCGGTGTCGCCGTTCGCAGCGGCGCCTTGTCGATCAGCGGCAGGAGCTTTGACTGGGCGCCGGAGAAGGCGAGTGTGGGCTGGTCGAACTGGCGCAGCAGCTCCAGATCCGATTCACGGGCGCTGCGCACCGGGCCGACCGCCTTCGGCAGCTTCGTCGCGTACACCGCCATCAGGCGGCTGAGTCCGCCCTCGACCTGTTCCACGTACACCACGTCCGCGGCATCGACACCCGTGGGCGGCCGAGCCGTGCCCGCGTTGTCGATCTTGACGGCGAGTACGGAGCCGTCGGTCGCCGTGGGTGATGCGCCGCGCTCCGACGCGCTGGCCGATCCCCGCCCGTCGTCCGGCGGGCCGCCCCCGCTCGTGCAGCCCGCCGCCAGGGCCGCCGTCACCGTCGCGGCCAGCAGCGCCGCTGTCGTCGCGGCCCGCCGTCCGCGCGCCTCTCGTCCCATGCCCACCGTCGCCACCGCGCCTCGTGTCATCCGTTTGTTCAGATTGTGCGCTTATCTGAGCATCGATGGCCACACTCGATCGTTTCTGGCGGGACGGTGTCCCCGTCGCGTCCGTCGATCGGCTCAAGGTTCAGTGCGGGGCACCCGGGTACCCGGGGCTCGCCGAAACGACCGACGCGCACGCTGACGGAGGGAGCGCGAGGCGATGAGGGCAGTGACCTGGCAGGGCAAGCGTGACGTGCGGGTGGAGGACGTGCCCGATCCGACGATCCAGGAGCCGACGGACGCGGTCATCCGCATCACCTCCACCGGGTTGTGCGGGTCCGACCTGCATCTGTACGAAGTGCTCACGCCGTTCATGACACCGGGGGACATCCTCGGCCATGAACCCATCGGCATCGTCGAGGAGGTCGGCGCCGGTGTACCGGATCTCCAGGCGGGGGACCGGGTCGTGGTGCCGTTCCAGATCGCCTGCGGCAACTGCTGGATGTGCCTCACCGGCCTGCCCACCCAGTGCGAGACCACCCAGGTCAGCGGCGAAGGCATGGGTGCCGCCCTGCTCGGCTACACCCGCCTGTACGGCTCGGTGCCGGGCGCCCAGGCCGAATACCTGCGGGTCCCGCAGGCACAGTTCGGCCCGATCAAGGTCCCGGAGGGTCCGCCCGACGACCGCTTCGTCTACCTCTCCGACGTCCTGCCCACCGCCTGGCAGGCGGTCGCCTACGCCGACATCCCGCAGGGCGGCAGCGTCGCCGTGCTCGGCCTCGGACCCATCGGCGACATGGCCTGCCGCGTCGCCCAGGTCCAGGGCGCCGGGCGGGTGTTCGGCGTGGACCTGGTCCCGGAGCGGCTGCGCCGGGCCCGTGCGCGGGGCGTGGAGACGTACGACCTCAGGTCCTTCGACGACGAGAAGGAACTCGTCGCCGCGATCCGCGACGAGACCGACGGCCGCGGCCCGGACGCCGTGATCGACGCGGTGGGCACCGAGGCGCACGGCAGCGCGGCGGCACGCATGGTGCAGAGCGCCGCCGCGATCCTGCCCCGCAAGCTGAGCGGCCCGATGGCCGAACGCTTCAGCGTCGACCGTCTCGCCGCCCTCCACATGGCCATCGACCTGGTCCGGCGCGGCGGCACCCTCTCGCTGTCCGGTATCTACGGCGGCACGGCGGACCCGCTGCCGCTGCTCACCCTGTTCGACAAGCAGATCCAGATCCGGATGGGCCAGGCCAACGTCCGCCGCTGGAGCGACGACATCATCCCGTACCTGGCCGACGAGGACCCGCTCGGTGTCGAGGACTTCGCCACCCACCGGCTGCCGCTGTCGGAGGCCCCGCACGCCTACGAGATGTTCCAGCGCAAGCAGGACGGCGCGGTCAAGGTGCTGATGCAGCCCTGACTTCGCGGGACGCTAGACGCCGAGGATCTCCGCCAGGTCGTAGCGGACCGGCTCCTGGAGCTGTGCGTAGGTGCAGCTCTCGGGGGTCCGGTCCGGGCGCCAGCGGCGGAACCGGGCGGTGTGCCGGAAACGCTGCCCGTTCTCCATGTGGTCGTACGCCACCTCGGCCACCCGCTCGGGCCTGAGCGGCACCCACGACAGGTCCTTCCGGCCCGACCAGCGGCTCGGCGCCCCGGGCAGCCGGGCCTTCTCGTGCGCGGCCTCGTCGGACCAGGCCGCCCACGGATGCCCCTGGGCGTCGTCCAGGCGCAGCGGTTCCAGCTCCTCCACCAGCTCGGCACGCCGTTTCATCGGGAAGGCGGCGGACACGCCCACGTGCTGGAGGGTGCCCCCGTCGTCGTACAGGCCGAGCAGCAGCGAGCCCACGACGGGGCCGCTCTTGTGCAGGCGGTACCCGGCGACGACCACGTCCGCCGTGCGCTCGTGCTTGATCTTGAACATGGCGCGTTCGTCCGGGCGGTAGCGCACGGTCAGCGGCTTGGCGATGACACCGTCCAGGCCCGCCCCCTCGTACTGCTCGAACCACTGCCGCGCCACCTCGATGTCGGTGGTCGCCGGCGCCAGGTGCACCGGCGCCGTCACCTCCGCCAGCTCCCCGGCCAGCAGCCCCCGCCGGTCGGTCATCGGGACGTCCATCAGCGACTCGTCCCCCAGCGCCAGCAGGTCGAAGGCGACGAGCGAGGCCGGCGTCCGCTCCGCCAGCATCCGCACCCGCGAGTCCGCCGGATGGATCCGCTCCGTCAGCGCGTCGAAGTCCAGATGCCCCTCCCGCGCGATCACGATCTCCCCGTCCACCACACAGCGCTCCGGCAACCGCTCCCGCACAGCCGTCACCAGCTCGGGAAAGTACCTGGTCAGCGACTTGCCCGTACGGCTGCCGAGCTCGACCTCGTCCCCGTCGCGGAACACGATCGCCCGGAACCCGTCCCACTTCGCCTCGTACTGCATGCCCGCGGGGATCGCCGCCACGGACTTGGCGAGCATGGGCAGCACGGGGGGCATCACCGGGAGATCCATGCCTCGACTCTAAGAGCCGCGCGTACGGTCCGCCTGTTGAGCACGGGGCGGAAAGTCGCAGGTCAGGGCGAGATCGCCCGGGGACGCGGATGCGGAGTCCTGCCACCGGCGACACACTGGAACGTGGCGTGCTCCGATGCAGGGGGCGGATGAGGAGGATCCGCGTGGGCTTCGACCACCTTCCGCTGAAGTCGCTCTTCTCCGGTGCCGAGGACGCCCTCGTGTCGATGCTCGCCGACGCGCCCGACGAGGCCGTCGAACAGGCCCACGAGTACAAGATCCTCCGCAACGTCCTGGACGGCACCTCGGCCGCGGTGGCCATCCTCGACGAACGGCTGCGCTTCCGGTACGTCAACGGAGCCATGGCCCGCATGAGCGGCGTGCGGCCCGACGAGTTCCACGGCCGGACCATGGCCGAGGTGCTGCCGGACATCCACCGCTCGGAGGACGTGCTGCGCATGGTCCTCGGTGACGGCCGTCCCAGGGCGCTGACCGTCACCGGCACCACGCGCGCGCCGTCACCGTTCCGGCAGCGGCAGTGGAGCGCGGTCTACCACCGGCTGCAGGACCACGACCACGTGCTCGGCCTGTGCGGGGTCGCGGTGGAGGTCAGCGGTCTGCGCCAGTACATGGACGACCTGGAGCGGGCCCACCAGCGCCTTGCCCTGCTGGACACCGCCGCCACCCGGGTGGGTACGACCCTCCACGTCGAGAAGACCTGTGCCGAGCTGGCCGATTTCGTCGTGCCGAGCCTGGCCGACCGGGCGTCGGTGTGGGTCCTGGACACGGAGGAGGTCGACGACCTGCCGTCTCCGGCCCCCGGCGTTCTCCGGCTGCGGGTCATCGCCTCGGCGGGCGGAGCGGACGTCGTCGGCCGCGTCGGGCTGACCGCGAAGGCCGGTTACTACTTCGACGTCCCCCGCGACTCGCCGACCCGGAGCTGCCTCGACACAGGCCGGCCATGGGTCGGGAACCTCGCCTCGGACGACGTACTGCTGAAGATGCTGCGCACGCCGCTCAACGTGGAGGTGTTCCGCGAAGTCGGCATCCACTCGGTCGTCGCGCTTCCCCTGCCGACACGGGAGCACCCGGTCGGCGTCGTGTACCTGTGCCGGGCAGGGGATTCCGCGCCGTTCACCGACGAGGACGTGGTGGTGGCCCAGGAACTGGCCGCCCGGGCCGCCGTCGCCATCGACAACGCCCGGCAGTACACCCTCGAACACACCATGGCGCTGGAACTGCAACGCGCCCTGATGTCCGAGCCCGGCATCCCGCACCCGGATGTCGAAACAGCCTCCCGCTACCTCCCCGCCGGGCAGCGCGCCCTCGTCGGCGGGGACTGGTTCGACTCGATGGCCCTGCCCTGCGGCCGCACCCTCCAGGTGATGGGCGACGTCATGGGCCACGGCTTCACCGCCGCCGTCGCCATGAGCCAGTACCGCTCCCTGCTGCGCACCATCGCCGCCTCCGGCGCCCCTGTCGAACGGATCCTCCAGGAGGCCGACCACCGGCTGGCGAGCATCGGCCTCGACCGGGTGGCCACCTGTCTGCTCGCCCTCGTCGACCCCGGCCAGGGCACCTGCACCTTCTCCGGTGCCGGGCACCCGCCGCCCGTGCTGCTGCACCCCGACGGCCCGGCCGAACTGGTGCACGTCCCGACCGGACCTCCCCTCGGCACGGACCTCGGCGGGTACGAGGCACTGACCCTGCCGGTGCGGCCCGGAACCGTGCTGCTCATGTACACCGACGGTCTGATCGAGGACCGCCGGAGGGACATCGACTCCTCGCTGCGGCGCCTGACGCATCTGCGCCTCGACATCGACGGTCCCCTGGAGAGCGTCGTCGACGCCCTCCTCGACCGCCTCGTGCACGGCACCACCGAGGACGACGTCACCCTGCTCGCCACCCGTCTGCGCACCCCGTGACGCCTGAACGCTCCGCATGCGAGGCCCACGCGCTGCGCCTACCGTGGCTCGCATGGGTGACGCGGTGGAACTGGAGGCGGGAGGCCGGACCGTACGGCTGTCCAGCCCGGACAAGATGTTCTTCCCGGAGCGCGGCTTCACCAAGCTGGACCTTGCCCGCTACTACCTGGCCGTCGGCCCCGGCATCCTGCGCGCCCTGCGCGACCGGCCGACGACCCTGGAGCGCTACCCCGAGGGCATGAACGGCGAGAACTTCTTCCAGAAGCGGGCGCCCAAGAACATGCCCGACTGGATCCCGACCGCGCACATCACCTTCCCCAGCGGCCGCAGCGCCGACGAGATGTGCCCCACGGAGGTCGGAGCGGTGGTGTGGGCCGCCCAGTTCGGCACCCTCACCTTCCACCCCTGGCCGGTACGCCGCGACGACGTCGACCGCCCGGACGAACTCCGCATCGATCTCGACCCGCAGCCCGGCACCGACTACGACGACGCCGTCCGCGCCGCCCACGAACTCCGGGCGGTGCTCGACGAGTTCGGCGGACTGCGCGGCTTCCCCAAGACCTCGGGCGGCCGGGGCCTGCACGTCTTCGTGCCCATCGAACCGCGCTGGACCTTCACCCAGGTCCGGCGCGCCGCCATCGCCGTCGGCAGGGAGCTGGAGCGGCGCATGCCGGACCAGGTGACCATCAAGTGGTGGAAGGAGGAGCGGGGCAGGCGCATCTTCGTGGACTACAACCAGACGGCACGCGACCGCACGATCGCCTCCGCCTACTCGGTACGGCCCCGCCCGCACGCCCCGGTCTCCGCGCCCCTGCGCTGGGACGAGGTGGGGGTCGCGCACCCCCAGGACTTCGACCTCGCGACCATGCCCGCGCGCTTCGCCGAACTCGGCGATGTGCACGCGGACATGGACGACCACCGCTACTCGCTCGAGGCCCTGCTCGACCTCGCCCGCCGTGACGAGCACGACCACGGGCTGGGGGATCTGCCCTACCCGCCCGAGTATCCGAAGATGCCGGGAGAACCCAGGCGGGTACAGCCGAGCAGGGCCCGCAAGGAGAAGCCTCCTACAGCTCCTTGACGCGGATGTCCCGGTAGGACACCACATCCGTCGTGCCGTGTACCTGGAGCCCGAGGTAGCCGGAGGCGAACCGCCGCCCGTCCGTGCCCGGGTCGTCCGAGCGGGGCGGGGTGAACGCCTGGCCTCCGGTGTTGTCGAACTCGTTGATCAGCACACCGTTGCGGTACACGGAGTAGTGCTGGTCGACCACGCGGATCTCGTAGTCGTTCCAGGTGCCCTTCTGGGTCACGCCGGCGCCGGCGAGTCCCACCCGGTCGAAGCCGTAGACCGACCCCGTCTTGTACATGTCGCCGTCGGGCCGGTCGAGTACCTGCACCTCGTGCCCGTACTTGATGGCGACCCACTCCGGCCGTGACTCCTCAGGGTGGTCGTGGACCCAGGGGAAGCGCACGAACACACCGGAGTTGGCGTTGCCCGTGCCCGGTGCGTCGTCCCGCCACTGGAGCTTCAGCGAGAAGTCGCCGTACTTGCGCTCCGGGAACCACAGCATGCCCATGCCGGGCGTCGTGGTGCTGGAGGTGATCGTCCCGTCGGCGTTCAGCCCGAACGAACCGCCGCCCACCTGCCGCCACTTGGCCAACGACTCCGCGCTGCCGTCGAAGAGCGCGCGATAGCCCTCGGTCTGCCCCGGCTTGCCGATGCCCGACTGGCGGGCGGCCTTCCGGACGGCGTTGTACTCGCGCTGGTCGATCACGCCCTCCTTCAGCAGCGCGTCGAGGACGGACGTCACATGCTTGAGGAACAGGGCGTGGGACGTCCACTCCTTCTCGTCCTCGATCAGCTCGCCGATCCGGCACCGGTTGTCGGTCACCCGGTTGCGCACTCCCGAGTCGACCGAGCCGACGATCACCGTCAACCGCTCGTCGTACTCCGGGCAGTCGGGCGCCGGAACTTGTCCGGAGACGACCGTGAAGGTCACGGTGCGGGCTGCCGCGGTGTTGCCGGCCTTGTCCGTCGCCCGGTACGCCACCGTGTGCCCGCCCGCCCGGTCGACCACCACCGGGGTCGAGTAGGCGAGATACGGCCCGCCGTCGAGCGAGTACTCGATCTTCTCGACGCCCGAACCGTGCGCGTCGGTCGCCGTGATGGTCACCCGCGCGCTGTTGACGTACGCCCCGGCGGAGTTCTTCGTGCCCTCCACGGACACGCCGGTCACCGGCGGGATCGTGTCCTGCGGCGGTGCCGCGACGACCTTGAACTGCACGCTTTTCTCGGCCGCCGCATTGCCCGCCTTGTCGGTGGCGCGGTAGCGGACGGTGTGGGTGCCGACCTGGTGCACCATCACCGGTGCGGTGTACGGCTGCCAGGCACCGGAACCGATCGCGTACTCGATCGTGTTGACCCCGGAACCCGTGTCGGAGGCGGAGACGGTGACCGTAGCCATGTCGATGTACGCCCCGTCGGGATCGCGCTCACCGCTCACTGTCGCCGAGGTCTCCGGCGCGGTGGTGTCGTCGGACTGCGGCGCCACGACCGTGAACGACGCGCTCTTCTCGGCGGAGACGTTGCCCGCCTTGTCGAAGGCGCGGTAGCGGACCTTGTGGGCGCCGACCTGATCGACGACGACCGGCGCGGTGTACGGCTGCCAGGCACCCGTGTCGCCGATCGCGTACTCGATCTTCTCGACGCCCGAGCCGCCCTCGTCCGTGGCGTGCAGCGCCACGCTCGCCGAACCGACGTACTCGCCCTGCGTGTTCTGTGTCCCGCTCACATGCGCCGACGCCTCGGGCGCGGTGGTGTCCTCGCCGGTGCCCTCGGTCACCACGAGGATGCCCTGCATCTGGCCGTGGCCGGGGATCGTGCAGTGGTAGAAGTACCGGCCGGGCGTGAGCGTGACCTGGGCGGTGTGCTTGCCGCCCTGGGCGTCGTTCGGGTTGGCCAGGATGTTGAGCTGGACGTCGTCGTTGAACTCGGGATCGCTCGTGACGAACGTCAGCGTGTGCGGCATGCCGGTGGTGTTGCCGGTGGCCACACTGTTCTCGAACACGATCGTGGCCGTGCCGGCGACCGCCGTCTTCGGCGCCGAGAGGTACTTGTCGATGTCATTGCCGGCCGTCCAGGTGAGGACCTGTTCGGCGGCCTTCGCCTTCGGCTGCCCGGACGCCGGCATCGCCTGCACGCCGAGCACCACGAGCAGGGCGGCCAGCAGGGCGGCCCAGATTCTTCGTTGCCGGGTCACTCGGTCCCCCTAGCGAGCTGGTCGGCGGCCGGGGTCGGCCCGCCGCCCTTGTAGACGACCCGCCACAGGGCCGACTTGGAGTCCGAGGTGAAGAAGCCGCGGCCGTAGTCGAGGACGTACAGCGCACCGTCCGGACCGAACTTCCAGTCCATGAGGTTCTTGATGCCGTCGTTGCCGATCGGCACGATCTTCTTCAGCGACTCCGAGTGCACCGGCAGACCGCCGTCCCCTTGCGTCTTCGGGTCCATGACCACCGCGTTGCGCGGCTGGTCGGCGTCGTAGAAGTCACCGACGAACCACTTGCCGTCCCAGTAGGCGGGCCACTTGGCCGCGCTCGTGCTGCCGGTGTCGTACCGGTAGACCGGCCCGTTCATCGCGGCCTGGCCGCCGCCCTTCAGCCAGGGCAGCCGGTACGTCGCCTCCTCCGGCTTGTACGAGGGGACGCCGTTCGCGTCCCGCGGGTAGTCCGGCGCACCGCCCTGCGGCGAGTACCAGATGTTGTTGCCGGTGACGGGCGGCAGATCGACCAGGCCGTCGTTGTTCGGCGACTCGTTCTTCGGGCGGTCGCAGTCGTACCAGCCCAGCGGCTTGGACGGGTCCGGCAGATTGCGGTCCCGGTAGGGCTGCTTGTTGCCCATGCAGTACGGCCAGCCGCGGTTGCCCGCCTTGGTGATGGCGGCGAACGTGTCGTACTTGGCCGGACCCCAGGTCGTCGAGGGCGCGCTCGCGTCCGGACCGACCCAGCCCGCGTAGAGAACATTGGTCGACTTGTCGACGAAGATACGGGCGGGGTTCCTGACCCCCATCACATAGATCTCGCCGCGGGTCTTGCCGCCGCCCTCGTCGGTCTCCTTCCCGGTGAAGAGGTTGCCCTCGGGAAGCGTGAACGTCCCGTCCGGCTCCGGGTGGATGCGCAGGATCTTGCCGTTGAGGTTGTTCGTGTTGCCGGCTGTGCGGCGCGCGTCCGCGAAGGAGACGCCCTTGTAGTTCGGCTGCGGGTTGTTGCCCGAGTAACCGGCGCTGAACCCGCTGGAGTTGTTGTCACCGGTGGCGATGTAGAGATTGCCCTTCGAGTCCCAGGCCATCCCGCCGCCCGAGTGGCAGCAACTGTGAATCTGCACCGGCCACTTCAGCAGCACCTTCTCGCTGGCCAGGTCCAGCTTGTTCGTGGCCTGGTCGAGCGTGAAGCGGGAGACGCGCCGCTCCGCCATCCGCGTGTCGCGGTTGATCCCGGAGTGGGGCGTGTAGTGGAGATACACCCAGCCGTTCTGCGCGAATCCCGGGTCCAGCTCGATGCCGAGCAGCCCCTCCTCGACCTTGATCAACTCGTCGCCGCCGCCCTTGTTCCCGAAGACGGTGAGCGCACCCGCGAGCGTGACCTGCTTGGTCTTCGGGTCGTAGACGTGGATCTCGCCCTTGCCCTTGCCGATGTCGGGGTTGTTCCAGTCGGTGACCACGGGCTGCGAGGAGTCGGCGCCGCCCCGGCCGATGTAGAACACCCGCCCGTCGGGCGCCGTGACCAGTCCGTGCGGTTCGCCGATCTGATCGTTCTGCCCCGGCTGGTTGGCCTTGGTCAGCCGTTCCGCCTGGTAGTTGGCGTTGATGGTCGCCTTGCAGTCGGCCTGCTCCAGCCGGGTCGTCCACAGCAGCGCGCCGCGCAGATGGGCGCGGAAGTCGGTCTCGTCGTACGACGACACCGTGCCGCCCATGCCGGTGTAGAAGGAGCGGCCGCCGTCGTAGTCGCGGCACCAACTGACCGGGTGGTCCCAGCCGTTGCCGCCCGTCCCCGGCTGATAGCTCGACTCCCGTACCCGGGCCACCGTATGGACGTCACCCGACGGGTTCTTCACCCAGTTCAGCCACTTGTCCGGGTGCTTCCACTGCACCGGCAGGTCCTTGGTGGCCGGGTGCCGGCGGTCGCCGACCTCGACGGTCGCACGCTGCACGGCCGAGGGGCTCGACGCGGCCGGGCGGGCTCCCACCAGTCCGGTGAACCAGTCGGAGTACGGCTCCGCGCGCGCCGCGTCATGAAGGCCGAGGAAACCGCCGCCGGCCTCCATGTACGCCTCCAGGCCCGCCTCCTGCTCCGCGTCGAGGACATCGCCCCCGCCGGTCAGGAACACGATCGCGTTGAAGCGGCCGAGCCTCGTCTCGTTGGTGAACACCGAGGCGTCGCCGGTGGCTTCGACCTTGAAGCGGCGGTTCGCCGGGCCCGAGAGCCCGATCTTCTCGATCGCCTCGATCCCGGCGTTCACGACCGGGGACTCGTCCCCGGCCGCCGCGGAACCGTGGAAGATCAGCACCCGTACATTCGCGCCGCCCGGCGGCGACTTGATCGACATCGTTGTCAGCGGGGGTTCCGGATACGGCCGCGCGTTCGCGGCCGGCCCCGACAGCAGCCCGGCGGTCACGACTCCGGCGGCCACGGAGGCCGCCCAGACACGTCTTCCCTTGCTCAACCCTCGTAAGTGCATGGGCACCTCCTCGGTCACAGCAACACCGCCAAGGAAGCTAAACCCCTTTGCACGGCACGCCAATACCTATGACCGGGATGGCTCCAACTTTGTCTTGAGTGTGGATAAACGGGAGCGCGGCCGGTACCGTCGCACAGGTTCATCACAGGTACGCCTCTGTAAAAGCCTTACCAGGGTGGGGAGTTCCGCATGGACAGACGCAGCTTCAACCGGCGGGTCCTGCTGGGCGGCGCGGCCGTCGCGACATCGTTGTCGGTGGCGCCGGAGGCCGTGAGCGTCGACGGACCGGCGAAGACGGCACCCGCCGGAGGCGAGGTGAAGCGCATCAAGCTGTACGCCGAGAAGCTCGCCGACGGCCAGATGGGCTACGGCCTGGAGAAGGGCAAGGCGACCGTCCCCGGCCCGCTGATCGAGCTCAACGAGGGCGACACCCTGCACATCGAGTTCGAGAACACCATGGACGTGGCGGTGAGTCTGCACGTCCACGGCCTGGACTACGAGATCACCAGCGACGGCACGAAGATGAACCGCAGCCATGTCGAACCGGGCGGCACCCGCACCTACACCTGGCGCACCCACGCCCCCGGCCGCCGCAAGGACGGCACCTGGCGGGCGGGCAGCGCGGGTTACTGGCACTACCACGACCACGTCGTCGGCACCGAACACGGCACACAGGGGCTGCAGAAGGGCCTGTACGGCCCGGTGATCGTCCGCCGCAAGGGCGACATCCTGCCGGACCGGACGCACACGGTCGTCTTCAACGACATGCGGATCAACAACAGGCCGCCGCACTCCGGGCCCGACTTCGAGGCCACGGTGGGCGATCGCGTCGAGTTCATCGTGATCACGCACGGCGAGTTCTACCACACGTTCCATATGCACGGTCACCGCTGGGCGGACAACCGCACCGGCATGCTGACCGGCCCCGACGACCCCAGCCAGGTCATCGACAACAAGATCACGGGCCCGGCCGACTCCTTCGGCTTCCAGGTGATCGCGGGGGAGGGGGTCGGCGCCGGCGCCTGGATGTACCACTGCCATGTGCAGAGCCACTCCGACATGGGGATGGTGGGGCTGTTCCTCGTGAAGAAGCCGGACGGGACGATCCCCGGGTACGAGCCGCACGAGCACGGGGGTGAACAGCCGGGGCACGAGCACTGACCGGCGGCTGCGGCCGGCCGCTCTCGTAAGGGCACGAGAGCGCTCTCACCACGCCGCGTCCCCGGGGCTATCCTGATCCGCAACCGCAGATGAGGAGCCCCGAAGTGACCGACACCGCGCCGCGTCCCACTCTGGAGGCCGTGGCCGCCCGGGCCGGTGTCTCGCGGGCCACCGTCTCGCGCGTGGTCAACGGCGGGGACGGGGTGCGGGACGTTCTCGTGGAGCGGGTCCGCAAGGCCGTGGACGAACTCGGGTACGTGCCCAACCAGGCCGCCCGCTCCCTGGTGACCCGGCGGCACGACGCGATCGCGGTCGTCGTCGCCGAACCCGAGACCCGGGTCTTCGCCGACCCGTTCTTCGCGCTCCAGCTACGCGGCATCAGCAAGGAGCTCACGGCCCACGACAACCAGCTCGTCCTGCTGCTCACGGAGGGCCGGGACGATCACGCCCGGGTCGGCCGGTACCTCGCCGGCGGACATGTCGACGGGGCCCTCGTCTTCTCCCTGCACCTCGACGACCCGCTGCCGGAGCTGATCCAGCGGGCCGGTGTCCCCACCGTCTTCGGCGGGCGGCCGGGCTGGAGCGGCGACCGGCGCGGTGTGGTCTACGTCGACAGCGACAATCGCGGCGGTGCCCGCGACGCCGTCCGCCACCTGGCCGGCCTCGGCCGCACCCGGATCGCGCACATCACCGGCGCACTCGACCAGACCTCCGCGGCGGACCGGCTCGACGGCTACCGGGACGTCATGGGGGACGCCGACCCGCGGCTGATCGCCGAGGCAGACTTCACCCCGGCCGGGGGCGAGCGTGCGATGCGCGAGCTCCTCGAACGCTGCCCGGACGTGGACGCGGTGTTCGCCGCCAACGACCTCACGGCCTCAGGCGCCCTGCGCGTCCTGCGCGAGTCCGGCCGCCGCGTCCCCGACGACATCGCCGTGATCGGCTTCGACGACATGCTCCCCTTCGCGGAACAGACCGACCCGCCGCTCACGACGGTCCGTCAGGACATCGAGGAGATGGGCCGCCTGATGGCCCGCCTGCTGCTGCGCGAACTCGACCGCGGCACCCCGCCCGGGGGCTCGGACGAGGCCGCAGGCGACACGCCCTCCAGCGTGGTCCTGCCGACGACATTGATCCGGCGCGCGTCCGCGTAGCCGGCCGGCGCCGCTCGGGGGAGGCCGCCCCGAGTCGGCCTCAGGCCTGCGGCTCGCTGCGGATCACCGCGAAGCGTGCGCCGTACGGGTCCGCGAGCTTGGCGAGGCGGCCGACGCCCGGCAGGTCCGTGGCGGGGGCGCGGATCGTGCCGCCCCCCTCCTGTGCCCGGGCGACGATGGCGTCCGGGTCGGTGACCTCGAAGTACGGCAGCCAGTACGCCTCCTCCTCGACCGGGTCGTCGGCCAGTGGCACGACGCCGCCGAACATGGCGTCCTCGGGCTCTCCGGCGGGGACGAAGGTGGTGTAGGCGCCGCCGGGGAACTCGACGCCGAAGGTCTCCAGGCCGAGCACGGAGTGGTAGAAGGCGGCCGCGGCGGGGACGTCCGCCGTGTACAGCTCCACCCAGCACAGCGAGCCGTGCTCCTGGACGACGTCCAGGCCCTTGTTGCGCCCCGGCTGCCACAGGCCGAACAACACCCCCGCCTGGTCGGCGAGGATCGCCATGCGGCCCAGGTCCCGCACGTCCATCGGCTGCATCAGCACCGAGCCGCGCGCCTGCCCGGCCGCCTGTGCCGTGGCGTCCGCGTCCGGGGCCTGGAAGTACACCGACCAGGAGGGCGGGCCCTGCTCCGGCGTGGTCTGCATGCCGCCGGCGGCGGTTCTGCCGCCGAGCTGGAAGAGACCGTACCCCCCGACCTCGGGGTCGCCCGGCTGGAACCGCCAGCCGAACAGGTCCCCGTAGAAGGCGGCGGCGCCGTCGATGTCGGATGTGCCGAGATCGATCCAGTTCGGAGCGCCGGTGACATAACGGGTGGTGAGCATGGCCGCCCTCCTCGCACAGGGTCCCGTCCTCTCTCTGCCGAGTCTCGCACCGCCCACTGACAAGCGCCGCCGGAGCGCCGCCGGGGCGTGCTGCGAGACGCTCCCGCGCGCCGCCGTGCGTCGGCTCGTCCAAGAGGTGATGATCGAAAGTGGCCGGGGGTGCATGAACGCGGTGTTGATCCCGCGTTGATCGAACGTTTTTCGCCGACCGCAACGCTTCTGGCCATGCACATCGACACGATCACCATGCCCGAACTCGCCTGGCAGCAGGAAGCGTTGTGTGCGCAGACCGGGGCGGACTTCTTCTTCCCCGAGCCGGGCAGTTCGGTGCGGGAGGCGAAGCGGATCTGCGGCCTGTGCCCGATCCGCACGGCGTGCCTCGAGTACGCGCTGGACAACGACGAGCGTTTCGGCGTCTGG
>NZ_JBHUQX010000047.1:17838-32421 GCF_042674225.1 Streptomyces sp. NPDC056948 | reverse complement strand
GGTCCACGGTGTCGCCGAAGGTCATGGTGCCGAGCACCAGCCGCGAGAGCGGGACGGTGGTGTTCGGCAGAGTGAGGCCGGTGGTCACGAGGAGCTTCCTTCCGGTACGCGGCGCGGTTTCACGCCTTGGATGGCGGTCGGGTCGAGTGCGGCGCGGCGCAGGGCGCGGGTGTAGGGGTCGGACGGGGCGGCGAGGACGGTCTCGGTCCGCCCGGCCTCGACCACGCGCCCGGCCCGCATCACCACGACGTCCGTGCTCATCTCGCGCACCACGCCCAGATTGTGCGCGATGACGAGGTAGGCGATGCCGGTCTCCTCCTGCAACTCCCTGAGCAGCGCGAGCACCTGGGCCTGTACGGAGACGTCGAGCGCGGAGGTCGCCTCGTCGCACACCAGCAGGTCGGGCCGGGAGGCGAGGGCGCGGGCGATGCCGATGCGCTGCCGCTGGCCGCCGGAGAAGTCGGCCGGGCGGCGCTCCAGGGCGGACGGGGGCAGGCCGACCTGGTCGAGCAGCTCGGCGGCACGGCGGGACCGTTCGCCGCGGTCCGACACACCGCCGAGGCGCAGCGGCTCGGCCACGATCTGCTGGGCGGTCAGATGGGGGTCGAGGGAGCCGTAGGGGTCCTGGAAGACCATCTGGACGCGGCGCCGCAGCGGTCGCAGTCTCCGCTCCGGGAGGGTGGCGATGTCCGTGCCGTCGAGAACGACACGGCCGGACCGTGGGGTGAGCAGCCGGACCAGGGCGCGGGCGAGGGTCGACTTGCCGCAGCCGGACTCGCCGACGACCGCGAGCGAGCCGCCCTTGTCGAGCTGGAAGCCGACCTGGTCGACGGCACGGAAGGGGCCGCTCGGGGTCGGGTATTCGACGACCAGGTCCTCTACGCAGAGCAGGGTCATGTGGTGGCTCCTCGCACGGGGGTCTCGTCCTCGTCCCAGGCGCCGAGGCGGGGCACGGCGGCGAGGAGGGCTCGGGTGTAGGGCTCGGCGGGTTGGTCGACGATGCGTTCGGCCGGGCCTGACTCGACGAAGCGGCCGTCCTTCATGACGTGGATGCGGTCGGAGACCAGCCGGGCCACGCCCAGGTCGTGCGTGATCATCAGCATGCCGATGCCGGTGCGTTCCTGGAGTTCCATCAGCAGGTCCAGGACGCTGGCCTGCACGGTCGCGTCGAGGGCGGAGGTGGGTTCGTCGGCGACCAGCAGTTCCGGGTCGCCGGCCAGGGCGATGGCGATGAGGATGCGTTGCAGCATGCCGCCGGAGAACTGGTGCGGGTAGGACTTCCAGCGGGTCTCGGGGCGTGTGATGCGCACCTGGGCGAGCAGCTCGATGCCCTTCTCGCGGGCCTGGGCCCTGGACAGTTCGGGGTGCCGCAGGCGGATCGCCTCGCCGAGTTGCCGGCCGATGGTGTGGACGGGGCTGAGGGCGGTCATCGGGTCCTGCGGGATCAGGGACACCGTTCGGCCGCGTACCGCGCATGCCGCGCCGGGGTCGGCGACGACGTCCCGGCCGCCGACGCGGACGCTGCCGGACAGCACGGCCAGTCCCTCCGGCAGCAGGCGCAGTACGCCCATCGCGGTGGTCGACTTGCCGGATCCGGACTCGCCGATGAGGGTCACGGTCTCGCCGCGGCCGACGGTGAAGCTCACGCCGTCGACGGCCCGGACGACGCCGTGCGCGGTGATGAGTTCGATCTGGAGGTCACGGACGTCCAGCAGGGGTGTCTCGGTGCTCATGCTCCCGCTCCCTTCCGGCGGCGGGTGCGGTCCCGCAGTCCGTCGCCCAGCAGGTTGACCCCGACCACGAGGAGGGCGATGACCAGGCCGGGCAGGGTGACCAGCCACCACGAGGTGGTGATGTATGCCTGGCCGTCGGAGATGATCCGGCCCCAGGTGGCGAAGGGCCGCTGCGGACCGGCGCCGAGGAAGCTGAGGGCGCTCTCCAGCAGGACGGCCTGGGCGAGCAGCAGCAGCACGACGAGGCTCACCGGCCGGACGACGTTGGGCACCACGTGCCGGGTGAGGATCTGCCAGCCGCGCAGGCCCAGCACGCGGGCGGCGGCGACGTACGGTTTCTCGCGCTCGACCAGGACGAGGGAGCGGGTCAGCCGCGCCACCTCGGGCCACTGGGCCACGGCGATCACGCAGGTGATGACGGTGACCGACGGCCCGAAGAGGGCGACCACGAGCAGCAGCATCATCAGCAGGGGCAGGGCGAGCTGGGCCTCCAGGAAGCGGGAGACGAGCGCGTCGACCCAGCCGCCGAAGAACCCCGCGGCCGACCCGGCGAGGATGCCGATCAGCCCGGACACCAGGACCGCGAGGACGCCGACCGACAGGGAGACCTGGCCGCCGTGCAGGACGCGCGACAGCAGGTCGCGGCCGAGCTGGTCGGTGCCGAGCAGATGTCCCGCGCTGAGCGGTGGCAGCCTGCGCTCCGAGAGGTCCTGGGCGTTGGCCTCCGGCAGGGGCAGCAGGCTCGCCAGGGCGACGGGCAGGACCACGAGGGCCGTGCACACGGACCCGGCCCAGATCTTGAAGCGCGAGCCGCGCCGCTGCCGGGTCGCGGTGGCCCGGGCGAGGTCGCGGGCGCTGACGGCGCTGGGCCGCTCGGTACCGGCGACCGGGGTGGAGATGACACCGGCCATGGTCAGGCCGCCTTTCCGAGTCGTACGCGCGGATCGAACAGCGGGTAGGCGAGGTCGACGAGGAGCTGGACGAGGATCGCGAGGGTGGCCGTCACGAGGACGGTGGCCTGGATGAGCGGGTAGTCGCGGGTCTCCAGCGCCCGGACGACGAGTGAGCCGACGCCCGGCCAGCCGAAGACGACCTCGACGACCACGACACCGTTGAGCAGGGCCGCGAAGCGGGTGCCGAGGGCGGTGACGAGCGGCACGGCGGAGTTGCGCAGGCCGTACTGCCAGGTCAGGGTGCGTTCGGAGACGCCGCGGGAGCGGGCGACCGTGGTGTAGGGGGCGGCGAGCGCGGTGGTCATCTCGCGGCGGACCAGGCGTGAGATCAGGGCGAGTTGAAGGACGGCCACGGTCACCGTGGGCAGGATCAGTCCGCTCCACGAGGTGAATCCGGAGGCGGGCAGCACCGGGAGCAGCACCGCGAAGACGGTCAGCAGCATCACGCCGGTCCAGAAGTCCGGCATCGACTGCCCGGTGATCGTCAGGACGTTGGCGCCCAGCTCCCTCTTGGTGTCGGCACGTCGGGCCATCCACACGCCGAGCGGTACGGCGACGACGGTGGTGACCGCGATGGCGGAGACCGCGAGGGTGATGGTGTACGGCAGCCGGTCCATGACCACCTGGAACGCGGAGGAGTGGAAGGAGTAGCTGGTGCCGAGGTTCCCGGTGCACAGGTCCCGCAGGAAGATCCCGTACTGGACGACGAGCGGTTCGTCGAGGCCGAACTGGGCGCGGATGCGGGCGAGATCGGCTGCCGTGGCGCTGGGCGCGGCGTAGGCGGCGGCCGGGTCGCCCGGGGCCAGGCGCAGCAGCAGGAAGACCGTGGTGAGGGTGAGGAAGACGGCCAGCAGGCTCTGGCCGATGCGGCGGGCGAGGTAGGTGGCCACGGCTCAGCCCTCCAGCCGTACGGCGGACAGATCGTAGGAGTTGAGCTGGAGCAGGCCCAGGCCGTGCACCCGCTCGCGGCGGGCGAGCAGCGTCTTGGGGGCGAAGGCCCACAGGCTGGGCCAGGTGTTCCAGACGGCGTGCTGCGCGGCGGCGAGCTTGCGGTCGCGGGCGGCGGCGTCGGTCTCGGTGGCGGCGTCCTCCAGGCGGCGCTGGATGTCCGGGATGACGTAGCCCATGTAGGTGTCGCGGGTGCGTTCCCGCTCGGGGGTGCCGCCGTACATGCCCTGGAGGGAGGTGAGGGCCTGGCCGGTGGTGCCGGGGAAGCCGTTGCCGATGACGTCCCAGTCGCCGCCGCGGCCCTGGCGCCACTTCAGGATGTCGCCGCCCGGTTCGAACTGGAGCAGTGAGGCGCGGACGCCGATGTCGCGGAACATGTCGGCGACGGCTTCCATGACGAAGTTGTCGGCGGCGAACTCGCCCGACTCCCAGATGATGCGGATCCGCAGGCCCTCGGCGCCCAGTCGCTTGAGCTGGGCCCTGGCCCTGCGCGGGTCGTAGGTGTAGGCGCCGGTGCGTACCGCGCCTTCGAGGGCGAGCGGGACGACTCCTTCGGCGGCTTCGGCGGAGCCGGTGAGGACGTCCTTGACCAGCGCCTCGCCGTCGATGGCGTAGGTGAGGGCGCGGCGCACGCGGGCGTCGGCCAGGGGGTGGTCCTCGGGCTTGCGGAAGTTGTAGAAGAGCTGGGAGATGCGAACGCCGGCGGTCTCCTCGACGGTGACGCCCGGCAGGCCGGTGAGCTGCTCGGCCGAGTCCGGGGTGAGGGTGTCGACGACGTCCAGCTCGCCGCTGCGCAGGGCGATGACCCGGCTGGACTCCTCGGGCACGAAGCGCACCCGGACGGTGTCGACGTGGGCCGGGCGGCCCCAATAGCGAGGATTGCGGGCCAGGGTGTACTCGCCCGCGCCGCCGTTGGCCTCGATCACCTTGTACGGGCCGGAGCCGACGCCGCTCTGGAGTTCCTCGGGGCGGTTGGCGGCGGCCGGGGTGATGTGGATGTTGGCCATGAGCCGGTCGAGCACGGGCACCGGGCGCTCGGTGCGCAGCTCGAAGGTGCGCTCGCCGGTCTTCTCGACGGTGGGCAGCTCCGGGAAGAGGCCGAGGAGGAAGGAGCCGTTGACCTTGCCGTACATCTCCAGGGCGGTGGCGACGTCCTCGACGGTGACGGGGCTGCCGTCGGAGTAGCGCACGCCCTCGCGCAGCCGCACGCTCCAGGCGGTCGGACCGGTCATCGCGAACCGGTCGGCGAGGACCGGCTGGACGCGCATGCCGGGGCCGATGCTCGTGAGGGCCTGGCGGACCGCGCGCTGCACGGTGACGGCGGCGTCGAACTGGTTCAGCTTGTTGTCGAGGCTCACCAGGGAGCGGTTCAGGCCGAGGGTGAGGGTGCCGGGGCCGGGGGCTCCGGTGGGTCCGGCGCAGGCGGAGAGTGGACCGAGGGCGAGACCCGTGCCGCCGAGCGCGCCGAGACGCAGCAGGGTGCGGCGGCGGACGGGGCGGCCGAAGGGCTCCGACCGGGGGCGGTGGTCCGGGGGTGCGTCATAGGGGCTTGGGGTCATCGTCGACCTTCTCGCGTTCCGGGGGCGACCGGCTCGTGGTGTTCGTGCGGCTCTCGCCTCGGCCCGGTCGGGGGGCCCGGCCGGGCGGGATACGAACAGGTGTCGCGCCGGAAAAGGTGGCACGACTGCGCGAAGTGCGCAAGGGGTCTCGCGCATTTCGCGCAACTCATGTCATCATCGGTTCTCGAGGCAGCCCGACCGGGCCGCCCGAGGAGGTACCCGTGTCCCTCTCCGCAGCCGGCCACGGCGGCCACGTCCAGGCCGCCCACCGGCCCGTACTCGCTCTCGCCGACGATCTGTCCGGTGCCGCCGAGACCGCGGTGGCGCTGCGCTCGCCCGCCCGGATCCTGCTGGCGCCGGTCTCCGCACCGGTGGCGTCCGCGCCCGGCGAGTCCCTCGTGCTCGACCTCGACTCACGGCAACTGCCCGGCGCCGAGGCGGCGCGGGCGGTCCGGGACGTCACACACGCGGTGCCCGCCGGAACGGTGCTCTTCAAGAAGGTCGACTCACTGCTCAGGGGCAATCTCGCCGCCGAGGCGGCCGCCTACGCGCGGGACGGCCGGGGCGTGGTGATCGCGACCTCGCTGCCGGTGGCCCGGCGCACGGTCCGGGGCGGGGTCGTCCACCTCGACGGGGTGCCGCTGCACGAGACGGACGCCTGGCGTGCAGAGGCGCGGCCCGCCCCGCCCTCGGTCGCCGCCGCACTAGGTGACCTGCCGTCAGCTCCGGTGCCGCTCACGGATGTACGCGGCGCACCCGGCGCGCTGCGGGAAGCGCTGCGTGCGTGTTTCGCGCAGGGACGGCATCCGGTGTGCGACGCCGAGACCGAGACCGACCTCGACGCGATCGCCGCGGCGGCCCTCGAACTGGGTTTCGGGACAAGGCTGTTGGGCACCGGCGGCCTCGCGGGCGCCCTGGGGCGGCTCCTGGGCACGCCCGGGGAGAGCGGGGAGAGCGCCCGCACCCCCGGGGACGTCGTCCGGCCGCTGTTGATCGTCGTGGGCACGGCCGAGCCGTCCGCCCGCGAACAGGTCGCGCACCTCCTCGCGGACGGAGCGCACCAGATCTCCCTCAGCACCCGCGACCTCCTGCACTCCCCCGCACGGCTGGCACCTCCCGTCGCCGCCGTCACGGTCGTCCGCATCACCGGAGCGGCCGGCCCCTCCCTCGCGCGCCGTCTCGTCGCCGCGCTCGCCGACACCGTCGCCGACGCGGCGCACGACTGCGACCTGGTCCTCACCGGCGGCGAGACCGCCCGCCGCGTCCTGGACGTCCTGCGCGTCACCGACCTGCGCCCGGTGGGCCAGATCCACCACGGCGCGGTCCTCTCCCGCACGCCCGACGGCCGCTCGGTCGTCACCCGGCCCGGCAGCTACGGCGAGGCCGACTCCCTGCGGCGCATCGTCCGGGCCCTGCGCCCCGCACCCGTACGCCACGTTCCGACCGACCCCACAGGAGTAGCCCCGTGAACGCAGCCCCCTCCTCCGCCGCCACCGCCGGCCAGGCCTCCGCGGCCTCTCAGCCGCTCCCGGTCATCGCGGTGACCATGGGCGACGGCGCAGGCATCGGGCCCGAGGTCATCGTGCCGGCGCTGCTGCACCCCGACACCCTGCGCGACTGCCGCCCCGTCGTCGTGGGCGACGCCGAACGGCTGCGGCAGGCGGCCGGCATCCTCGGCATCACCTGCGAGATCGTGCCGGTCGAGCATCCCGCCCAGGCGGAGTTCGCGCCCGGCCGCGTCCACGTGATCGACCTCGGGCTGCTCCCCGCCGACCTGCCCTGGGGCGAGCTGTCCGCCGTCGCGGGCGACGCCGCCTACCACTACGTACGGGTGGCCGCCGAACTCGCGCTGCGCGGCGAGGTGGACGGCATCTGCACCGCCCCGCTCAACAAGGGCGCCCTGCACGCCGCCGGCCACCTCTACCCCGGCCACACCGAACTCCTCGCCCATCTCACGGGCGTCGAGGAGGTGTCGATGATGCTGTCGACCCCCCGGGTGAAGGTCATCCACGTCACCACCCACATCGGCCTGATCGACGCCGTGAACCGCATCGAGCCCGGCCTGGTGGAGCGCACGGTGCGCCGCGGCCACGAGGCGATGGTGCGCGCCGGGACCGCCGACCCGGTGATCGGTGTCTGCGGCATCAATCCGCACGCGGGCGAGAACGGCCTGTTCGGCTACGGCGAGGAGGAGACGAAGATCGTCCCGGCGCTGGAGACAGTGCGCGCCGACGGCATCGACGCGCGCGGCCCGCTGCCCGCGGACACGGCGTTCTACCTGGCCTCGCGCGGCGACTACGACCTCATCGTCGCGATGTACCACGACCAGGGGCACGGCCCCGTCAAGGTCCTCGGCATCGAGGCCGGGGTCAACCTCACCGTCGGACTGCCGGTGATCCGCACCTCCGTCGACCACGGCACGGCCTTCGACATCGCCGGAACCGGCCGGGCCGAGCCCGGTAGCATGGTCGAGGCTCTGCGCCAGGCCGCCGAGATGTCGACCGCTCCGGCCGCCCGCTGACCGCGGTTCGCGGCAGGCATGTGTGCGACCCAGGACGGCCCAGGACTATTGAGGACCTGAAGAACCTATGTCTGTGACCGGATCCAAGGCGCGGCGTGACCGCATCGTCCACCTCGCCACCACCACCGGCCTGGCGAGCGTGGAGGAGCTGTCGCAGCTCTTCGGCGTGACGGCCTCGACCATCCGCCGCGACCTGGCCAAGCTCACCACCGACGGGCGTCTGGCCCGTACCTACGGCGGGGCCATGGCGCTGGCCGCGCACCCCGAGGCGTCCCTGCGGCAGCGCGTGGGCGAGGCCTTCGAGGCCAAGCAGGCCATCGCCCGCTGGGCGGCGGCCGAGGTGCGGCCCGGCGAGACGCTGCTGCTCGACGCCGGCTCCACGGTCGGGGCGCTCGCCCACGAGCTGCGCACCGCCGAGGACCTCACCGTGGCGACCACCGGGCTCACCGCCCTGCAGGCGCTGTCCGATGTCGAGACGGTGCACGTCGAGTGCCTCGGCGGCACCCTGCGCCCGCTCAGCCAGGGCTTCGTCGGGCCGCTCACGGAAGCCGCCCTGGAGCGTTTGACGTTCGACCGGGTCTTCCTCGGCACGGACGGCATCTCCCCCGAACTGGGCATCTGCGAGGCGGACCTGCGCCAGACCCGCCTCAAGGAGCTGATGGCCCGCCGCGCCGACCACGTCTACGTCCTCGCCCACGCGGCCAAACTCGGCCGCCGCCCCTTCCACGCCTGGACGGCCCTGTGCGAGGGCTGGACCCTGGTCACGGACGACACCGCCGACCCGGCCGTACTCGCGGAGCTGCGGGCGCGCGGGGTGGCGACGGTGACCACGACGCCGGAGCCGGCCGGCCCGCACGGCGACAGCGCGTAGAGCGGCTGCCCGGCAGGGAGCCGAACGGGCTGCTAGCCGCCGGGCGGCGTCCGCCTTCTCGGCGTGGGGACACCGCCCGACGCCGCGTCGAGAAGGCCGCGGAAGGTGGGGCACTCCATGTGGCTCGGCGCGGGGCACGCGGCGGCGTGTCGCAGGGAGTCGCGGAGCACGCCCAGTTCGCTGATCCTGCGGTCCAGTTCCTCCGCCTTGTCCGCCAGCATGCGCCGGTCGATCCGTGGCGGTCCGTCCGGCGCGAACATGTGCGCGATCTCGTCGAGCGAGAACCCGGCCGTCCGCCCCAGCGCGATCAGCGCCAGCCGCTCCAGTACGCCGGGATCGAACTGCCGGCGCAGCCCTCGCCGGCCGGTCGGGGCGATCAGCCCCTTCTCCTCGTAGAACCGCAGCGTCGAGGCGGGCACCCCCGCGCGCTGGGCCACTTCGGCGATGTCCAGGTCCGTCATTCCCTTGACCTCAAGTCGACTTGAAGTAGAACGCTGTCATCTCGCCCCGACGAAGGCAAGACGAAGACAAGCAGAAGGAGAGCCGACGAGCATGGACGCCGAGCGCAGGAACGATGACGAACAGACCGCCCGCTGGAACGGGCGCGCCGGTCACGCCTGGGTGGATCTCCAGCAGGTGCTGGACGAGATGTTCAGGCCCTTGGAGGACCTGCTCGTCGACGCCGTGACCGCCGAGGGCGCTGAACACGTGCTCGACGTCGGCTGCGGGACGGGCGGCACCGCCCTGGCCGTCGCGCGCCGGCTCGGCCCGGCGGGTCACGTCGTCGGCGTCGACATCTCCGGGCCGTTGATCGACACCGCCCGGGAGCGCGCCGAGCGGGAGGGCCTACCGGCCTCCTTCGTCCGCGCCGACGCGCAGGAGCAGGTGTTCGAACCGGCCGCCTTCGACACCGTCATCTCGCGCTTCGGCGTCATGTTCTTCGACGACCCCGTACGGGCCTTCGCGAATCTCCGGAGCGCCGCCCGGGACGACGCCGCGCTCCGGTTCGTCGTATGGCGGGACCCCGCCGAGAACCCGTTCATGACGACGGCCCAGCGCGCCGCCGCACCGCTGCTCCCGAGCCTGCCCGTCCGACGGCCCGACGAGCCGGGACAGTTCGCCTTCGCGGACCCGGACAAGGTACGCCGCATCCTGACGGAGAGCGGGTGGGCCGACATCGACATCCGGCCGATCGACGTCGTCTGCACCCTGCCCGAGAAGGAACTGGTCCGCTACTTCACCCGGCTCGGCGCCGTCGGCATGTTCCTGCCCGAGGTGGACGAGGAAACGCGCGCACGAGTCGTCGAGACGGTCCGCGCCGCCTTCGATCCCTTCGTGCACGGCTCGGAGGTCCGCTTCACCGCGGCCTGCTGGACGGTCGGCGCACGGGCCTCGGCCGCGAAACTTTCGTGAGGCCCGGCCCTCTTTTCGGAGCACGGGCGCCCCGCGCATAGTGAGATCACGATGACGCAGAAAAGAGCCCTGGTTGTCCGAGGCGGATGGGAAGGCCACGAGCCGGTCAAGGCGACCGAGCTGTTCCTGCCCTTCCTCCGGAACAACGGATACGCAGTCCGGGTCGAGGAATCGACCGACGTCTACGCCGACACCGCCGAGATGGCGGGCACCGACCTCGTCGTGCAGTGCGTGACGATGTCGGAGATCACGCGCGAGCAGGTGGCCGGACTGAGTGAGGCGGTCGTGGCCGGCACCGGTTTCACGGGCTGGCACGGCGGCATCGCCGACTCGTTCCGCGCCTCGGCCGACTATCTCCACCTGGTCGGCGGCCAGTTCGCCACGCACCCGGGCAAGGAACCGTGCGAGCGCCGGGGCGGGGCGGAGGACAACTTCCTGCCGCACACCATCACCCTCACCGAGGCCGGCCGCGCCCACCCCGTCACGGCGGGCATCGAGGACTTCGAGCTGGACACCGAGCAGTACTGGGTGCTCCACGACGACCTCATCGACGTCCTGGCCACCACCACGCATCCCGCCCGGCCGTGGCAGCCCTGGCACCGGCCGGTCACCTCGCCGGCGGTCTGGACCCGCCGGTGGGGTGCCGGGCGCGTCCTGGTGACGACACCGGGGCACAGCCTCGACGTGCTGGAGCACCCCGACGTCCGCACCATCATCGAGAGGGGCATGCTGTGGGCGACGCGCACCGCATCGGCGTCGTAGGACTCGGCGTCATCTCCCGCGCGTACCTCGACACGCTCGCCGGACATCCCGCCGTGCGCGTCACCGCGGTCGCCGACCTCGACGCCTCCCGGTCGGCCGCGGTCGCCGCCGAACTGCCCGGCGTCCAGGCGCTGACCGTCGAGGAGCTGCTGGGCAGCCCGGACGTGGACACGGTGCTGACCCTCACCACCCCGGCCGCCCACGCCGGGATCGCCCTCGGCGCCATCGCCAACGGGAAGCACGTCTACGGGGAGAAGCCGCTCGCCGCCACGCTCGCCGACGCCCGCGCCGTCGTGGAGGCCGCCGCGAAGGCGGGCGTGGGTGTCGGGTGCGCGCCGGACACCGTCCTGGGCACCGGGGTCCAGACGGCACGGGCGGCCGTGGAGGCGGGGAGCATCGGGCGTCCCCAGTTCGCCTCGGCCGTGATGGTCACGCCGGGTCACGAACGCTGGCATCCCCACCCCGACTTCTACTACACCGAGGGCGGCGGTCCCCTGCTGGACATGGGGCCGTACTACCTCGCGTCCCTGATCCACCTGCTGGGCCCGGTGCGTGCCGTGATCGGGGCGGCCGGCCGGCTGCGCGCCGAGCGGATCATCGGTTCCGGGCCGCGCGCGGGCGAGCGGATCCCGGTCGAGGTGGACAGTCATGTCTCCGGAGTGCTGGAACACGCGGGCGGGGCGCTGACGACGATCACGACGAGCTTCGACGGTGTGGCCACCACGGCCGCGCCCATCGAGGTCCACGGCGAGACGGGGACCCTCTCGGTGCCCGATCCGAACCGCTTCGACGGCGAGGTCCGGGTGCACGCACTCGGCGACACCCGGTGGCGCACCCTGCCGGTGTCGGCGGGCTACGAGGACGGCGCACGCGGCGTCGGACTGCTCGACTTCATCGCCGCCGACGGGCGGCGGGCGCCGCGTGCGAACGGCGAACTCGCCCTGCACGTCCTGGAGACGATGACGGCCCTGCTCCGTTCGTCGGCCGAGGGACGGCGGATCGAGCTGACGACCTCGGCCCAGGCGCCCGATCCGGTCCCGTGGACGGCCGCCGGGGACTGGCAGGGCCCGGTCGCTCCCGGCCGGACGTGACCGGGCGATGCCGCGGGGGTCAGTCCACGGGCCAGGTATGTGCGGGCGCGTTCATGTGCATGTAGTCCATGTAGGTCCTGGTCATCTGCCGCAGTGCCTCGCGCCGGTCGGAGATGCCTGCCTTCTCCAGATGGTGGACCGTCTCGGCCTGCCAGAGGGCGCCGTTGCGGGCGGTGACACAGCGCTGCTCGATGATGCCGAGCAGGGGTTCGCGCCAGGCGTCGTCCATGCCGGCCAGCTCCAGGCCCCGGTGGGCGAGCGGCAGCAGGCGCCGCAACACCAGTTCCGTGACCGGCACTTCGCCCACTCCCGGCCAGTAGAGGCGGGCGTCGATGCCGTCGCGGGCCGCGGTGTGCAGGTTCTCCTCGGCGACCGAGAAGGACATCCGCGACCACACCGGCCGGTCCTCGTCGACCAGGGCGCGGGTCAGTCCGTAGTAGAAGGCGCCGTTGGCGATGGTGTCGGCGACGGTGGGGCCCGCGGGCAGCACCCGGTTCTCGATGCGCAGATGCGGACCGCTGTCGGTGACGGCGTAGATCGGGCGGTTCCAGCGGTAGATCGTGCCGTTGTGCAGGGTCAGTTCGTCCAGTTGCGGAACGCCGCCGCCGTCGAGTGTCTGCTGCGGGTCCTCGTCGTCGCACAGCGGCAGGAGGGCCGGGAAGTAGCGCACGTTCTCCTCGAAGAGATCGAAGACGCTGGTGATCCACCGTTCCCCGAACCACACCCGGGGCCGTACGCCCTGGGCCTTGATCTCCTCGGGCCGGGTGTCGGTGGCCTGCTCGAACAGGGGGATACGGGTCTCGCGCCACAGCTCCCTGCCGAACAGGTAGGGCGAGTTCGCCGCCAGGGCGATCTGCACGCCCGCGATGGCCTGGGCCGCGTTCCAGTAGTGCGGGAACTTTTTCGGGGCGACCTGGAGGTGGAACTGGGTGCTGGTGCAGGCGGCCTCGGGGGTGATGGTGTCGGCGTACGTCGCCAGGCGCTCCACGCCGTCGACCGTGATCCGCAGGTCCTCGCCGCGCGCCGCGAAGATCTGCTCGTTGAGCAACCGGTACCGAGGGTCGCCGGACAGGGCGGCCTCGCTCACGTGCGTCTCCCCCAGCGTCGGCAGGATGCCGACCATGATCAGGTGAGCGCCGACGGCCGAGGCGCGGTCCTCGGCGTGGTTGAGGGCGTCCCGGATCTCCCGCTCCCAGTCTCCGGGGCCGCCGGTCGTGAGCTCCCGGGGCGGGATGTTGATCTCCAGGTTGAAGCGGCCCAGCTCGCTCGACCAGGCGGGGTCGGCGATCGCCTGGAGCACGTCGGTGTTCCGCATCGCGGGCAGTCCGTCGTTGTCCACCAGGTTGAGCTCGATCTCCAGCCCGACCCGGGGGCGCTCGCTCTCGAAGCCCGACTCGCGGAGCATCCGCGCCAGCACCTCGAGGTCGGTGTGCATCTTCTGCCGGTAGCGACGGCGGTCCTCCCGCGTGAACACCAGGGCCGGCACGTCACGTCCCATGCGTCCTCCCGAGTTGCCTCGGCTTCCCTCTCGGCGGATGCCTCTCGTCCCAGAGTCGCACCTTGTCGCCGCCCCCGCACCCACCTAACCTGAGTTTGTGCCGCAAATAAACAAACCCCGAACGCACAGTGCCGTGCCGGGCGACGGCAGCTCCCTCACCCGACTCCGCATCGCGATCACCGTCTTCTTCGCCCTCGACGGCTTCGTCTTCGCCGGCTGGGTCGTGCGCATCCCCGCCATCAAGGAACAGACGAACGCCTCCGCCAGCGCCCTCGGCCTCGCCCTGCTGGGCGTCTCGGCCGGTGCCGTCATCACGATGACCCTCACCGGTCGCCTGTGCCGCCGCTACGGCAACCACCAGGTCACCGTCGTCTGCGCCGTCCTGCTCTCGCTCAGCGTGGCCCTGCCCCCGCTGACCCACTCGGTCCTCGCGCTCGGCCTCGTGCTCCTGCTCTTCGGCGCCGCGTACGGCGGGATCAACGTCGCCTTCAACAGCGCGGCCGTCGAGCTGGTGGCCGCGCTGCGGCGGCCGATCATGCCGAGCTTCCACGCCGCGTTCAGCCTGGGCGGCATGATCGGCGCGGGTCTGGGCGGGCTGGTCGCGGGGGTCCTCTCCCCCACCCGGCATCTGCTACTGCTCACCGTCGTCGGACTGCTGGTGACGGCCCTGGCGGGACCGACGCTCCTGCGGCACGAGCCGCCGACGCCGCCGGAGCGGGAACGCCCCGCGAAGGGCGCCCAGCGCCGACTGGACGGCCGTACCCGGGGGCTGGTGATCGTCTTCGGCGTGATCGCGGGGTGCACCGCGTACGGCGAGGGGGCGCTGGCCGACTGGGGCGCCCTGCACCTCGAACAGGACCTGGACGCCTCGCCGGGCGCCGCGGCCGCCGGCTACTCCTGTTTCGCGCTCGCCATGACGGTGGGGCGGCTGACCGGCACCACGCTCCTGGAACGCCTGGGGCGGACCCGGACCGTCGTCGCGGGCGGCAGCACCGCGGCGGCCGGAATGCTGCTCGGCTCGCTCGCCCCCTCCCTGTGGGCGGCCCTGCTCGGCTACGCGGTCACGGGCCTCGGCCTCGCGAACCTCTTCCCCGTGGCCGTGGAACGCGCGGGGGCGCTCGCAGGCCCCAGCGGCGTCGCCACGGCCTCCACCCTCGGCTACGGCGGCATGCTCCTCGGACCGCCCGCGATCGGCTTCATGACGGACTGGTTCACCCTGCCGACCGCCCTGACC
>NZ_JBHUQX010000047.1:0-17828 GCF_042674225.1 Streptomyces sp. NPDC056948 | reverse complement strand
GCGGCGGTGGCGGCGGCGGTCGGGGCGCTCGTGGGGGCCGCTACGCGGCGGGCGGCCGGAGGCTGAGGGGGGCTGTCGGTGGCTGAGGGGGGGGCTGCCGCTGACAGCGACGTCCCATGGAAATTCCGGGCCTGGAGCGCGCTCCATGAGGCAGACTCGGCGTCATGGAGACCGCCGAGTTCCTGCACGCGCTGGAGTCAGAGGGCCTGTTGCTGGCCGCGGCCGCCGAGGAGGCCGGGACGGACGCGAAGGTGCCGACCTGCCCGGAGTGGCAGGTGCGCGACCTGGTGCGGCACACGGGCACGGTTCACCGCTGGGCCGCGTCGTACGTCGCCGAGGGGCACACCGAGCGCCGTCCGCTGGACGAGGCCCCGGACCTCGAGGGCGCGGAGCTCGTGGCCTGGTACCGCGAGAGCCACCGCCACCTCGTCGACACCCTGGCCGGCGCCTCGCCCGACGTGGAGTGCTGGGCCTTCCTGCCCGCGCCGTCCCCGCTGGCCTTCTGGACCCGGCGGCAGGCGCACGAGACGGCCGTGCACCGGATCGACGCCGAGTCCGCACGCGGGGGCGCGCCGTCCGCCGTCGCCCCGGACTTCGCGACCGACGGCATCGAGGAACTGCTGCGCGGCTTCCACGCCCGCTCCAGGAGCAGGGTGCGCACCCCCGAGCCACGCGTCCTGCGCGTACGCACGGACGACACCGACGCGGTGTGGACCGTACGGCTGTCCTCGGAACCGCCCGTGACCACGCGGGGCGCGACGGACGAGGCGGAGTGCGAACTGTCCGGCCCGGCAGAGCAGTTGTACCTGGCCCTGTGGAACCGGGCCCCCCTGCCGAACGTCACGGGCGACCAGGCGCTCGCCACGCTGTGGCGGGAGGCGTCCGGGGTCTGACCGCTCCGCGCCCCGAGCGGCTCAGTCGTCCGTCAGCATGCGCGCCAGCACCGCGCGCTGCACCGGCAGCACCTCGCCGTGCCGCGCGCGACCCTTGGCCGTGAGCGCGACCTGCACGCCCCGCCGGTCCTCGGAGCACATGCAGCGCTCCACGAGCCCCTCCTTCTCCAGCCGGGCGATCAGCCGCGACAGCGCGCTCTGGCTCAGATGGACCCGCTCGGAGATCTCCTGCACGCGGTAGGACGGAGTGCCCTTCGGCGTCCGGCACCCGGCGAGCACGTCCAGCACCTCGAAGTCGCTGGCGCACAGGCCGTGGCCGTGCAGAGCACGGTCGAGTTCACACTGTGTTCGCGCGTGCAGCGCCAGAATGTCCCGCCACTGTTCCACGAGCGCCTGCTCGGCCTGCTTCGCCGCCATGGGCCGCACCGTAACAGAGAGCCGAGTTCGTTGCACCTGAATTAAATGCACTTGCATCTCATGCATGCGCATGTAGTGTCCTGGGCATGACCTCTCCGCTCACCACCCCCACGTCCGACGGACGTTGGACTCCGCGACTCTGGGGCACCCTGCTGGTGCTCTGCGCCGCGATGTTCCTTGACGCCCTGGACGTGTCCATGGTCGGCGTCGCGCTGCCGTCCATCGGCGCCGACCTCGGCCTGTCGACCTCGGCACTGCAATGGATCGTCAGCGGCTACATCCTCGGCTACGGCGGTCTGCTGCTCCTCGGCGGACGGGCCGCCGACCTGCTGGGCCGGCGTCAGGTCTTCCTGGTGGCGCTGGGCGTCTTCGCGCTGGCCTCGCTGCTCGGCGGTCTCGTCGACTCCGGGCCGCTGCTCATCGCCAGCCGCTTCATCAAGGGCCTGAGCGCGGCCTTCACGGCCCCTGCCGGCCTGTCGATCATCACCACGACGTTCCCCGAAGGCCCGCTGCGCAACCGCGCCCTGGCCATCTACACCACCTGCGGCGCGACCGGCTACTCGATGGGCCTCGTCTTCTCCGGCCTGCTCACGGAGGCCAGCTGGCGCCTCACCATGCTCCTGCCCGCCCCGATCGCGCTGATCGCCCTGCTCGCGGGCCTGAAGCTGCTGCCGCGCGGTGAGCGCGAGCGCGGCCAGGGCGGCTACGACATTCCCGGCGCCGTCCTCGGCACCGCCTCGATGCTGCTGCTCGTCTTCACCGTCGTCGAGGCGCCCGAGGTGGGCTGGGCCGCGGCCCGGACCATCCTGTCCTTCGTCGCCGTGGCCGTACTGCTGGTGGCCTTCGTCGCCGTCGAACGGCGCAGCCCCAGCCCGCTGATCCGGCTCGGCGTGCTGCGCTCGGGTCCGCAAGTGCGCGCCCAACTGGGCGCGTTGACGTTCGTCGGCAGCTACATCGGCTTCCAGTTCCTGGTCACCCTGTACATGCAGCAACTGCTCGGCTGGTCCGCGCTGCACACGGCGCTGGCGTTCCTGCCGGCGGGCGCGCTGGTGGCGCTGTCCGCGACGAAGGTGGGCGCCGTCATCGACCGGTTCGGCACGGCCCGGCTGATGGTGCTCGGCTTCGCCCTGATGGTGGCCGGCTACGTCCTGTTCCTGCGCATCGACCTGAACCCCGTGTACGCGTCGGTGATCCTGCCGACGATGCTGCTGGTCGGCTCGGGCTTCGCGCTGACCTTCCCGTCCTTCAACGTCCAGGCCACCAACGGCGTGGACGAGCACGAGCAGGGCATGGTCTCCGGGCTGCTCAACACCTCGGTCCAGGTGGGCGGCGCGATCTTCCTCGCCGTGGTGACGGCGGTGGTGACCGCGAACAGCCCGGAGAAGGGCGCCGCCACCCCGCAGGCCGTCCTCGACAGCTACCGGCCCGGCCTCGTGGTCGTGACCCTCATCGCCCTCGCCGGCCTGCTGATCACCCTCACGGGCCTGCGGACCCGCCGGGACCAGCCGTCCGTCGTGGTCGCCAAGTCCGACCCCCGGGAGGCGGAGCGCGTCACCGTACGCGACTAGGGAGCGCCTCCCCTTGCGATCAAGACGCCCCGCGTGTCCGCAGCGCGCACGCGCAATCAATCGAAAAAGTGTACGTTTTATACTTTTCCGGACTCCGAATGAGTTCTACGCTCGTGTACAGATGGCGGGCGGAGGGCCGGCCAGTCGATCCTCCGCGGCCTGTAACGAGCGGAGGCGGAGATGAAAGCGTCGATACGGCGGTCCGCGATCTTCGCAAGCGCGGCTGCTCTTGTGATTGCCGTCTGCGGTTCGACGGGCACTGCCCGGGCCGACCCGGGCGATGGTGAGCTCCAGTTCGGCTACGTCCTGCCGGAGACAGGACAGCTGGCCTACCTCGGCCCGCCCCAGATCGAGTCGTTGAAGTTCGCGATAGAGAAGATCAACGACGCCGGCGGGGTCCTGGGCAAGCCCGTGCCCACCGTGGTCTCCAGTGACGAGGCGGGCCAGGAGGCCGTTGCCGCGCAGTCGGCGGACCGGGTCCTCGCGGCAGGCGTGGACGCGATCGTCGGCGCCGCTGCTTCCGGCATGTCGCTGGCGTTCATCGACCGGGTGACCGGAGCGGGCGTCGTGCAGTGTTCGGGGTCGAACACCGCTCCCACCTTCACCGACTACGAGGACGACGGCTTCTACTTCCGTACCGTCCCGAGCGACGCGTTGCAGGGGCCCATCCTGGCGGATGTCGTCCGTGACGACGGCCATGACCGGGTGGCCCTGGTCGCACGGGCGGACGACTACGGGCGCGGCCTGATGGAGGCCACCCGCAAGACGCTGGAGGAACGTGGTGCGACGGTGACGCTCGCCGAGACCTACGACCCGAAGGCGACCAACTTCGACCAGGTCGTCCAGCAGATGGAGAACTCCAGGCCGGACGCCGCCGTGGTGATCGCCTTCGAGGAAGGCACCCAGATCCTGCAGGGCATGATCGAGTCCGGACTCGGGCCCGACCGGATCGGCGTCTACGGCGCCGACGGACTGCGCAGCGAGGAGCTGCCCTCCCTGGTCTCCCCGGGCCAGCCCGAGAAGCTCTCCGGGATGAAGGGGACCGCGCCGGCGTCGGCGGCGAACGAGCAGTACGTGAAGGACCTCATGGAATTCGCGCCGGATCTGAAGGAGCTGCAGTTCGCACCGCAGGTGTTCGACTGCGTGACGACGATCGCGCTCGCCGCCGAGAAGGCCGAGTCCGACGACCCCGGCGAGTACGTGAAGGAGATGAACGGGATCACCAAGGACGGCGAGAAGTGCAACTCGTTCGCCGCCTGCAAGGAGCTGCTCGCCGACGGCAGGGACATCGACTACAACGGTGTGAGCGGGCCGCTCGACTTCACCGACAAGGGCGAACCCGGCCAAGCGACGATCGAGGTGTACGGCTACAACGACGAGGGAAAGCTGCAGACCCTGCGCACCGAGACCAGCACGGCCGAGCAGTGACCGGGAGGACCGACAGCGGAAGTCAACGGACGCGGGCGAGCGTGCCGAGGTAGAGCTCGATCACCTTCTCGTCGTGCAGCAGGGCCGTACCCGTGCCGGTGTACGCGTTGCGGCCCTGGTCGAGGACGTAGCCGCGGTCGCAGAGCTGCAGGCACCTGCGGGCGTTCTGCTCGACCATGAGCACGGCGACGCCCGCGCTGTTGATCATTCTGCACCGGTCGAAGACGTGGTCCTGATGGAGCGGTGAGAGGCCGGCCGACGGCTCGTCGAGCAGCAGCAGCTGCGGCTCCATCATCAGCGCGCGGGCCATCGCGAGCATCTGGCGCTCGCCGCCGGACATCGCGCCGGCCTTCTGCTTGCGGCGGTCGGCCAGCACGGGGAAGAGCTCCTCGACCGCCGCGACCCGCCGCGCGTGGTCCTTGGGCCGCAGGTACACACCCATCCGCAGGTTCTCCTCGACGGTCAGCGTGGGGAACACGTTCTGGAGCTGCGGTACGTAGCCCACGCCCCGCCGGACCAGCTCGTGCGCGGGCCGGCCGGTCACGTCCTCACCGCGCAGCCGCACGGTCCCGCCGCGCACCCGCAGCAGCCCGAAGACGGCCTTGACCAGGGTCGACTTGCCGGCGCCGTTGGGGCCGATCACGCCGACCACCTCGCCCGGCCGCACCTCGATGCTGCATCCGCGCAGCACGTCGACACCGGGGACATAACCGGCGACGATGTCGTCGGCCGCCAGCACCGGTGCCTGCTCCTCGGCGGACATCACTGCTCCCCCTTCCGCTTCTCGTCCTCGTTCTCGTTCTCTTTCTCTTCGGTCGCATCCGGTTCGTCGTGCCGCTTGCCCAGATAGGCGTCCACGACGGCGGCGTTCCGGCCGATCGTGTGCGGTGGGCCCTCGGCCACCAGGTGCCCGTCGGCCATGACGGCCACCCAGTCGCTGATGCCCATCACCACGTCCATGTCGTGCTCGACGAAGCACACCGTCAGCCCCTCGTCGCGCAGCCGGGTGATGTGTCCGAGCAGCGACTGGGTCAGCGCGGGGTTCACCCCGGCCATGGGCTCGTCGAGCAGGAGCATGACCGGCCGGGCCATCAACGCGCGGGCCAGTTCCAGCAGTTTGCGCTGGCCCCCGGAGAGCGTGCCGGCATGGTCGTCGCGCAGGGGCCCGAGCCGGAACCGGTCCAGCAGTTCGTCGGCCCGGCGCTCGAGCTCCCGCTCCTGGCCGCGCCACACCGGTCGCAGCAGCGCGGGCAGCACCCGCTCGCCACGTTGCCCGGGCGCGGCGAGCAGCAGGTTCTCCAGCACCGTGAGCCGGGCGAGCGCCCTGGAGAGCTGGAACGTACGGACCAGTCCCCGCCGCGCCACCCGGTGGGCCGGGGAGCCGGTGAGCGGCTGCCCTTCGAACGACCACCGGCCGCCGTCGGCCCGGTCGAACCCGCTCACCACGTTGAACAGCGTGGTCTTGCCGGCGCCGTTGGGCCCGATGAGCGCCGTGATGGCCCCGCGCTGCACCTCCAGGTGCTCGACCCGCACGGCGACGAGGCCGCCGAAGGTGCGGGTCACCTGGTCCAGGACCAGCAGAGGGTCGGGCTTGCGCACCCCCGGCTCGGGATCGATCGCGGAGAGCCGGTCCGGGTGGGACACGACACGGTCAGCGTCCACTGAGCAACATCTCCTTCCGGCTGCCGAGGATGCCCTGTGGCCGGAACGCGACCAGCAGGATCAAAGCGACCCCGACCAGGGCGAAGCGCACCGCGCCGACCTCCGACGTACTGATGAGGTCCGGCGAGATGTACTCGGCGTCGATGGCCTGGCGGAGCGCGCTGTCGAGGAAGCTGAGGACGAACCAGAACAGGATCGATCCGACGACCGGCCCGAGGATCCGCCCGGCACCTCCGAGCACGAGGAGCGTGTACAGGAAGAACGTGACGGCCGGGTCGTAGTTGTCCGGGTTCACGGACTGCACCTGGATCGCCTGCATCATGCCCGCGACAGCCCCGATGACGCCGCCGAGCACCAGGCTCTGCATCTTGTACGCGTAGACGTTCTTGCCGAGGCTGCGCGCGGCGACCTCGTCCTCACGGATCGACCGGATGACCCGGCCCCATGGGCTGTGGATCAGCAGGGCGAGCAGACTTCCGACCACGAGCACCAGCGCCCATCCGACGATCATCACCCAGAGGTCGCGGGAGCTGAACCTCACGAGCCACACGCCGTAGGTGCCGGGCTCGATGGGGCTGAGCGCGTAGAAGTCGTTCGCGAACCTCTGCAGCCCGAACACCCCACCGGTGACCGGCTCGGCCCAGCTCGAGCGGTAGAACAGCCGTAGCGTCTCCCCCGCCGCGATCGTGGTGATCGCGAGGTAGTCGGCGCGCAGCCGCAGGGTGGGCAGGCCGAGGAGCAGGGCCAGCACGATCGCGCAGGCGATTCCCCCCAGGACGCCGAGCCACATCGGGCCGTCGTACGTCGACACCGTGATGGCGAGTCCGTAGCCGCCGACCAGCATGAATCCGACCTGGCCGAAGTTCAGCAGCCCCGTGTAACCGAAGTGCAGGTTCAGCCCCATCGCGGCGAGCGCGTAGACCGCGGCGATGGGGCCGATTCCCGAGCGCAGGGCGTCGGAGAGGATGGCCGAGAAGTCCATGGCGCACCCCTCACCCGACGCGTTCGGCCCGGCCGAGGATGCCCTGCGGCCGGACGAGGAGGACGAGGATGAGGACGAGCAGCGCCCAGGCGTACTGCAGGTCGACCGGGAACCACAGGGTGGACATCTGGGCGACGACGCCGATGACGAGGCTGCCGACCATCGCACCGTAGGCGGAGCCGAGGCCGCCCAGGATGATCCCCGCGAACATGAGCAGCAGGAGCTTGAAGCCCATGTCCCAGGTGACGATCTCCACCAGGCCGAAGAAGACCCCGCCGAGCGCGGCCAGTCCGCCGGCGAGCATCCACACGAACAGCACCACCCGCTGCACGTCGATGCCCGACGCCTCCGCGAGGTCCCGGTTGGCGGCGACGGCCCGCACGGCCGTGCCGATCCGCGTCTTCTGCAGGAGCGCGGCGATGCCGAGCAGCACCAGTACGGAGAGCAGGGTGACGGTGAGGTCCCGTGGGGTGATACCGGCCGGCCCGAGGCCGATCGTGCTCTGGATGTCGTACTGGGCGTAGGAGGCGGGCCGGGTTCCGTACAGCACGAGCACGATGTGCCGCAGCAGCAGCGAGAGCCCGATGGTGACGATGAACATGTTGATCAGTCCGGTGCCCCGAGCCCGCAGCGGGCGCCAGATGCCGCGGTCGACCGCCCAGCCCAGCAGGGCGCCGCAGACCACCGCGGCGAGGGCGGCGGGAATCAGGTGCCAGCCCGGGCCGGCCGCGGAGGCGTTGAGGAAGAACGCGACGGTGGCGCCGATCGTGACGAACTCACCGTGCGCGAAGTTGATCAAATGGATGGTGCCGAAGATCAGCGAGAGCCCGACCGCTGTGATCGCGATGATCACTCCGAACTGGATGCCGTCGATCAGCGCCTGCAGAGCGCGCGCGGCGAACGTGGGGCCGCGCGGGACTTCCTCACCCTGTGCCCGCGTGGAGATCGCGGGCACCATCACGAGGATCAGGGCGAAGGCCGGTACGAGCATCCGCTGATAGCGCACGGTGGTTCCGGTACGTCACGAACGTCCCTTATGGGCTCAGTGTAAGCGCAGGTCGGGGCGGTGACACGGACAGTGGGCCCGGTGCGGGTGCCCAGGAACGCCTCCCGAGCGCGCCCGGCGGGACGCTTGCCGACCGGGCGCCCTGTTTGACTCGCCGTATGACGAGTCACGGCGGACGGCGCACTCAGGCCGAACGGGACGCGGTCAGCTGCCGGGCGCCGGGCTGGTGCTCGCGCTCTTCGTCGCCCGGGTCGTCAGTGTGCTGGTCCGGTTCCGGTCGGGGGCTCAGCCCAGCCAGCCCGGCCGCACCAGCCCCGACTCGTAGGCGAGCACGACCAGTTGGGCCCGGTCACGGGCGCCGAGCTTCACCATGGTGCGGCTGACGTGGGTCTTCGCGGTGAGCGGGCTGACGACCAGCCGGCGGGCGATCTCCTCGTTGGACAGGCCGATGCCGACCAGGGCCATCACCTCCCGCTCCCGCTCGGTGAGCCCCGTCAGGGCGTCGGCCGCCGCGGGCTCCTTGGAGCGGGCCGCGAACTCGGCGATCAGCCGGCGCGTCACCCCCGGCGAGAGCAGTGCGTCGCCCGCGACCACCGCCCGCACCGCGCGCAGGAGTTCGTCCGGCTCGGTGTCCTTGACCAGGAAGCCGGAGGCACCCGAGCGGATCGCCTCGAAGACGTACTCGTCGAGCTCGAAGGTGGTGAGCATGACCACCTTGACGTCCTTCAGCCCCGCGTCCTCGGTGACCCGCCGGGTCGCGGCCAGGCCGTCGAGCACGGGCATACGGATGTCCATCAGGACGACGTCGGGCCGCAGTTCGCGGATCCGGCGCACGGCCTCCTCGCCGTCGGCGGCCTCCGCGGCCACCTCGATGTCCGGCTGTGCGTCGAGCAGCGCCCGGAACCCTGCCCGGACCAGTGACTGGTCGTCGGCGAGCAGTACGCGGATCACCCGGTCCTCCTGTGTCGGTTCTGGCTCATGTGCCGACGGGTGCCGTCAGCGGCAGTACGGCGAGCACCTGGAAACCGCCGTCCGGGCCGGGCCCCGCCTCGATGGTGCCACCCAGCGCGGCGGCCCGCTCCCGCATCCCGACCAGCCCGTTGCCGCTGCCGCCCGCGTCGGCGCCGGTCGCGGGCCCGTCGTCGTCGACCCGCAGCCGCAGCACGTCCGCGTCGTGGGCGAGGTGCACGCGCGCGTGCCGCGAACCCGAGTGCCGTACGACGTTGGTCAGGGCCTCCTGGACGATCCGGAAGGCGGCGAGGTCCGTGCCGGGCGGGAGGCGCGGCGGCTCTCCTTCCAGCTCGACCGTGAGACCCGCGCTCGCCGCCTGCTCCACCAGCTCGGGCAGCCGGTCGAGCCCGGGCGCCGGGGCGCGCGGCGCGGCACCGGGCGCGCGCAGGGTGTCGAGCACCTGGCGTACCTCGCCGAGCGCCTCTTTGCTCTGGTCCTTGATCGTGGTGAGCGCCGTACGGGCCTGCTCGGGGTCGGAGTCGAGGAGCGCGAGGCCGACCCCCGCCTGCACATTGATCACGGAGATGCTGTGCGCGAGGACGTCGTGCAGCTCCTGTGCGATCCGCAGCCGCTCCTCATCGGCCCGCCGCCGCGCGGCCTCGGCCCGCTCGGCCCGCTCCCGGGCCCACTGCTCGCGCCGGACCCGGAACAGCTCGGACACCGCCGCGATCGCCACCACCCAGGTGGCGACGACGATCTCCTCGCCCCAGGAGACGGCGGAGTCCCCCGACGGCGGCAGCCACTGATAGAGCCAGTGCGCCACCAGGACGTGCCCGGCCCAGAGCGTTCCCATCGCGGCCCACGCCGCCCAGCGGTGCCCGGCGACGATCGCGCTGAAGCACGCCAGCGCGACGGTGAAGAGCACCGGGCCGTACGGATACCCGGCCCCCAGGTAGAGCATGACGGCGCCCGCCGTGCCGAAGACCACGGCCACCGGATACCGCTTCCGCCACAGCAGCAGCCCCCCGGCCACCAGCAGCAGCACGCGCGCGAACGGGTCGAGCGCCGCCCGCTCGCCCTCCTGGCCGTGCGCGGCGAAGTTCGAGCCGACCAGCACGAAGACCGTGACCGCGACGGTGGACCGCCAGGGCCAGCGGGGCGCACGCTCCCCCTCTCCCCACCGGTCCCACCACGGAGGCCCGTGGCGCCACCACTGCGGCGGGCCGCCCCGCGCGCGCTGCTCGTCCATACCGGCCACGCTAGACGCCGCCCGCCCGAAGCGGCGTCACCCGAGCGTGGTGATCACGCGTACTCCCCGGGAAGTACATACACGGCCGCCGGGCTTCCCGGGCACACCAATCCGCCGTCTGGGCTTTCAGAACGGGGCGTGGCGCTTGGACGTGCGCTACGTCGAGATCCTCGGCATCGTCGACCGAGCCGTGTTCGACGGGTCTCCGTACGGCAGGGCCATGACCCCGATGATGCCGTTCGTCGACGAACTCCTCGCGGTCGGCGGCGGTGCGCTCAACTTCGCGATCAACGTCTCCGGCGGACCGGATCACGATCACCGCGCTTCTCCTGAGCGAGGGCACTCCGCCCACCGCCGACATCAGCGGCCTGGCGCTGCGCCCTCTGTAGGTCCGGGTACCAGCCCCACGCCCTGGGCGAGTTGCCCCGCCGCGTGCCGGAAGAACGGCCCCCGGTCCTCCACGACCCGGTGGAACTGGCCGAACAGCTCGAAGCCGACCAGGCCGTACAGCTGGGCCCAGGCCGCGACAAGAGCCGTCACCGTCTCCGGCGGGAGGTCCGGCGCGAGGTCGGCGGCCATCCGCTCGGCCTCCGGGCGCAGGTCGGCCGGCAGCGACGGCTTGGCCAGACCCGGGCCGCGGTAGGCGTCGCGCACGATGCCGAAGAACAGCAGTCCGACGCGGGAGGCGGCCGGGACGGTGGTGTCGGGGGCGGTGTAGCCGGGGACGGGAGATCCGTAGATGAGCGCGTACTCGTGCGGACGGTCCAGCGCCCAGCCCCGCACCGCCTCGCACACGGCGATCCAGCGCTGCTGCGGCCCGGAGCCGGCGGCCGCGTCGTGGGCCGCCTCGGCGGACTCGCCGAGGGAGTCGTACGCGTCGATGATGAGTGCGGTCAGCAGGTCGTCACGGCTGGGGAAGTAGCGGTACAGCGCGGAGGAGACCATGCCGAGCTCACGGGCCACGGCCCGCAGGGAGAGCCTGGCGGCGCCCTCGGCCGCGAGCTGTCTGCGGGCCTCGTCCTTGATGGCCGCGGTGACTTCGATCCTGGCCCGGGCCCGGGCGCCGTGTGTGGTGCTCATACGAGGAAGTGTGCCATGAAAGCAGAGCAGTGCACACAAAAGAGAGCAGTGCTCTTGCTTCGGAGCGCCTGCTCGGGCAGACTGAACCCAGCGAGAGAGAGCAGTGCTCACAAAAGAGAGCGCCGCTCCACCCAAAGAGACCAGGGGACCCCATGTCCACACACGTCCAGAAGCCCGGCTGGCTCACCGTGAACGTCCTCAACCGCTTCGTGGCCTGGATGACCCGCCGCGGCATCAGCGTCTGGGGCTCCCGCGTCCTCGCCGTCCGCGGACGCAAGAGCGGCCAGTGGCGCACCACCCCGGTCAACCTGATGACCCTGGACGGCCGGCAGTACCTGGTCGCGCCCCGCGGCCATGTCCAGTGGACGCACAACATGCGTGCCGCGGGCGGCGGCGAGCTGCACCTCGGCAAGCACGTGGACACGTTCACCGCGACCGAGGTCGCCGACGACGACAAGACCCCGGTCCTGCGCGCCTACCTCAAGCGCTGGAAGGCGGAGGTCGGGGTCTTCTTCAACGGAGTGGGCCCGGACTCCCCGGACGACGAGCTGCGCCGGATCGCCCCCGACCACCCGGTCTTCGAGATCACGGTGACGAGCTGACCTCGCCGCTCGCCGTGGGACGGCGGTCCACCGTCGTCAGCGCCCGCTGGGCCATGGGATGGGTGCGGACGATCTCGCCCAGCGACGTCGCGCCCCGCGTGATGTCCTTGAAGCCCTTCCAGGCCGGGCGAAGGCTCATCAGCGCCGCGTGGAACAGACCGGGGCGACGCTCGAACGCCGTCAGCAGCCGCTTGCCGACGCTCATCTCCACGCCGAGCCCGGCCTTGACCGCGAACGCGTAGTTGAGGGCCTGCCGGCGCGTGTCCACGGCGTCGTGCGCCTCGGCGATCCGCACCGCCCACTCCCCCGCGAGCCGGCCGGACCGCAGCGCGAAGGAGATGCCCTCGCGGGTCCACGGCTCCAGCAGCCCCGCCGCGTCGCCGCAGACCAGCACCCGGCCGCGTGACAGCGGCGAGTCGTCGGCCCGGCAGCGGGTCAAGTGCCCGGAGGAGATGCTCGGTTCGAAGCCGGCGAGTCCCAGCCGGCCGATGAACTCCTCCAAGTACCGCTTCGTCGCGGTACCTTCGCCCCGCGCCGAGATCACCCCGACCGTCAGGGTGTCGCCCTTGGGGAAGACCCAGCCGTAACTGCCGGGCAGGGGGCCCCAGTCGATGAGCACCCGCCCCTTCCAGTCCTCGGCGACGGTCTCCGGCACCGGGATCTCCGCCTCCAGGCCGAGATCCACCTGGTCGACCTTGACCCCGACATGCGCCCCTATGCGGCTGGCGCTGCCGTCCGCCCCGACCACCGACCGCGCGAGCAGGACCTCGCCGCCCTGCAGGACGACGGCGACCGTGCGCCGGTCCGGCACCGCCGAGCCGTGCTGCTCGACCCGCTGGACGGTGACGCCCGTACGCAGTTCGGCGCCCGCCTTCTGCGCGTGCTCGACGAGCCGCTGGTCGAACTCGGGCCGGTTGATCAGCCCGAACAGCATCTGCTTGGACCGGCGGGTCCGCGTGAAGCGTCCGTTGTGCGAGAACGTCACCGCGTGCACCCGGTCCTTGAGCGGCAGCTCGAAGCCGGGCGGAAGGGCGTCGCGCGAGGGGCCGATGATGCCGCCGCCGCACGTCTTGTACCGCGGCAGCTCCGCCTTCTCCACCAACAGCACGCGTCTCCCGGCGACCGCCGCCGCGTACGCGGCCGAAGCTCCCGCGGGTCCCGCGCCCACCACGACGACGTCCCACACCTGCCGCACGTCGTCCGCCGAAGAGTTCTCGCTGCTCACGATGGTCTACTGCTCCCGATCAAGCCGCCTGCCCTGCTGTCTCCCGCATCCTACGGCGGACCTGGTCACAGCCCGCTGTGGGAGGATCTACAGCACTCAACTCTTCAACGTCGCACCCACAAGGAGCGTGCCCATGTCGTCGAATCCGGTCGCCGAGACCGTCGCCTCGCTGATGCCGGGGGCGATGGCGGAGCTCACCGAACTGGTGGCCTTCCGGTCGGTGGCGGACTTCGACCAGTTCCCGAGGAGTGAGAGCGAGGGCGCCGCGCGCTGGGTCGCGGACGCGCTCGCCGCCGAGGGATTCCAGGACGTGGCCCTGCTCGACACCCCCGACGGGACACAGTCGGTCTACGGGTACCTCCCCGGTCCGGCGGGCGCGAAGACCGTCCTGCTCTACGCCCACTACGACGTGCAGCCGCCGTTGGACGAGGCCGGCTGGACCACGCCGCCGTTCGAGCTGACCGAGCGGGACGGACGCTGGTACGGGCGTGGCTCCGCCGACTGCAAGGGCGGTGTGATCATGCATCTGCTGGCGCTGCGGGCGCTGAAGGCGAACGGCGGTGTGCCCGTCCACGTCAAGGTGATCGTGGAAGGCTCGGAGGAGCAGGGCACGGGCGGTCTGGAGCGGTACGCCGAGGAGCACCCGGGCCTGCTGGAGGCCGACACCATCGTCATCGGCGACGCGGGCAACTTCCGCGTCGGCCTGCCGACCGTGACCTCCACCCTGCGCGGTATGACCCTCGTCCGCGTCGGCGTCGACACGCTCGCGGGCAATCTGCACTCCGGCCAGTTCGGCGGTGCCGCGCCCGACGCGCTCGCCGCCCTGATCCGCGTCCTGGACTCGCTGCGCGCCGAGGACGGTTCGACGACCGTCGAGGGGCTCGCCTCGGACACGGCCTGGGAGGGGTTGCAGTACGACGAGGAGCAGTTCCGGCAGGACGCCAAGGTTTTGGACGGCGTCGAGCTGATCGGGTCCGGCACGGTCGCCGACCGTATCTGGTCGCGCCCGGCCGTCACGGTCATCGGCATCGACTGCCCGCCGGTCGTCGGCGCCACCCCGTCCGTGCAGTCGAGCGCCCGCGCGCTGATCAGCCTGCGGGTCCCGCCGGGCGTGGACGCGGGCGCGGCGACCAAGCTGCTCCAGGCGCACCTGGAGGCGCACACGCCGTGGGGCGCGCGGGTGAGCACCGAGCAGGTCGGCGAGGGCCAGCCCTTCCGTGCCGACACCACCAGCCCGGCCTACCAGGCCATGGCCGCCGCGATGGCGGTGGCGTACCCGGGCCAGGAGATGCAGTACGCGGGCCAGGGCGGCTCCATCCCGCTGTGCAACACCCTCGCCGCCCTCTACCCGCGTGCGGAGATCCTGCTCATCGGGCTGAGCGAGCCGGAGGCCCAGATCCACGCGGTGAACGAGAGCGTGTCCCCCGAGGAACTGGAGCGGCTGTCGGTGGCAGAGGCACTGTTCCTGCGCACCTACGCGTCGAGCTGACCGCTCTGCCCTCAGCACGGGGGCAGGCGGCTCGGGCGCTGCGGAGCGCGGTGGTCGACGCCGCCTAGTCGAGCGCCGGGTCCAGGACGATGTCCTCCTCGCGTGCGGTGAGGGACGGCTCCTCGGGAAAGTGGCAGGCCGTCAGATGGCCTGCGGGACTGCCCTCGACACGCACCAGCCGTGGTTCCTCGGTGGCGCACCTGTCCTGGGCCTTCCAGCAGCGGGTGCGGAAGCGGCAGCCGGAGGGCGGGTCGATCGGGGAGGGCACGTCCCCGGCCAGCCGGATGCGTTCGCGCCGCTCCGTGGCGTCCGGGTCGGCCTCGGGTACGGCGGACAGCAGCGCGTGGGTGTAGGGGTGCCGTGGGCGAGTGTAGAGGGACTCGCGGTCGGCGACCTCGACGATCTTGCCGAGGTACATCACGGCGACCCGTTCGGAGAAGTGCCGTACGACGGCGAGGTCGTGGGCGATGAAGACGAAGGCGATGCCGAACTCCCGCTGGAGGTCCTGGAGCAGATTGACGACCTGCGCCTGGATGGAGACGTCGAGCGCTGAGACGGGTTCGTCGGCGACGATCAGCTTCGGCCTGAGGGCGAGGGCCCGGGCGATGCCGATGCGCTGGCGCTGGCCTCCGGAGAACTCGTTCGGGTAGCGGTTGTAGTGCTCGGGGTTGAGGCCCACGGTCTCCAGGAGTTCCTGGACGCGCCGCTTGTGGCCCTGGGGCGGGTTGATGCCGTTGAGCCGCATCGGCGTCTCGACGATGGTGCCGACGGTGTGCCGGGGGTTCAGCGACGAGTACGGGTCCTGGAAGATCATCTGGAGGTTGCGGCGGGCTTCCCGCATCCGTGCGGCGGGCCGGTGGGTGATGTCCTCGCCGTCGAACAGGACGGAGCCGCCGGTGGGTTCGAGCAGCCGGGTGATGAGGCGGCCGGTGGTCGACTTGCCGCAGCCGGACTCGCCGACCAGACCCAGCGACTCGCCGGGCCCGACCGCGAAGTCGATGCCGTCGACGGCTCGTACGGCCCCGATCTGCCGCTGGAAGATGATGCCTTGCCGGAGGGGGAAGTGCTTCTGCAGACCCCGTACTTCGAGGAGGTTCTCGCCGGTGGGGAGGTCGGTGGTCTGCCAGGTGAGGGGCTGGGTGGTGCTCACGGCATGCTCCCTTTCGTCCGCCGCCTTCACTGCGCGTCCCGTGCGGCTGCGGCGCCGCGGTCGTCGGGGCCGGATCCGCCACGGCCGTCCGGGCCGGATCCGCCGCGGATCTCCTGCTTGGCCTCGTCGGTGAGATGGCAGGCGGCGAGGTGCCCCGCGGTGCCGGGGACGAGGCGCAGCTCGGGCCGTTCCACGGTGCACCGCCCCTCCGGCACCCAGCCCTTGTAGGCGCAGCGGGGGTTGAAGGAGCAGCCGTCCGGCAGGTTGATCAGGCTCGGCGGTGTGCCGGGGATCGGGTTCAGTCGCTCGCCGACGTCGCCGGTGAGGTGCGGCATCGACTGCAACAGGCCCCAGGTGTAGGGGTGCTGAGGCTGCTTGAGCACCTCACGCGTGGTGCCGTACTCGATCCGGCGGCCGCCGTACATCACCAGGATGTCGTCGGCGACGTCGGAGACCACGCCGAGGTCGTGCGTGATGATGACGACGGCGGAGCCGAACTCCTCCTGCAGATCGCGGATCAGGTCGAGGATCTGGGCCTGGACGGTGACGTCCAGGGCGGTGGTGGGTTCGTCGGCGATGAGCAGGGCGGGGTCGCAGACCAGGGACATGGCGATCATGGCGCGCTGGCGCATGCCGCCGGAGAACTGGTGCGGATAGTCCCTGACGCGGCGCTCGGGCTGCGGGATGCCGACCCGCTTCAGCATCTCCACCGCCCGCTCCCTGGCCTCCTTCTTGGAGACCTTGTGGTGCACGCGGTAGGCCTCGGCGATCTGCGCGCCGACGGTGAAGAAGGGGTGCAGCGCGGACAGCGGGTCCTGGAAGATCATGGAGACCGTACGGCCGCGCAGTTCGCGCATCTCGGCCTCGGGCAGGGCGACGAGTTCCCTGCCCTCCAGCCGGATCTCGCCGGAGACCCGGGCGCGGGTGCCCTTGTGCAGTCCGAGCAGGGCCAGCGAGGTCACCGACTTGCCGGAGCCGGACTCGCCGACGATGCCGAGGGTCCTGCCCTTCTCCAGGGTGAAGGAGACGCCGTCGACGGACTTGACGAGGCCGTCCTCGGTCGGGAAGTGCACCCTCAGGTCGCGTACGTCGAGGAAGGGTGCGGGCGCGGGCGCGACGTCCGCGGGCTGCGGTGAGGTCTGAACGGACACGGGTGTTCCTAAGGACGAGTAAGGGCTCAGGCGAGGCGTACGCGCGGGTCGACGAGGCCGTAGACCAGGTCGACGACGACGTTGGCGAGGACGACGAACGTCGCGGCGAAGAGCGTGGTGCCGAGGATGACCGGCAGGTCGGAGTTCTGAACGGAGTCGACGGCGAGCTTGCCGATGCCGTTGATGCCGAAGACCGACTCGGTGATGACCGCGGAGCCGCCGATCAGGGAGCCGACGTCCATGCCGAAGATGGTGATGATCGGGGTGATGGCGGCCCGCAGCCCGTGCTTGAGGACGACGGTGGCGGCCGGCAGTCCCTTGGCGCGGGCGGTGCGCATGTAGTCCTCGGCGAAGACCTCCAGCATGGAGGAGCGGGTGAGCCGGGTGTACATCGCGAGGTAGACGATGACGAGGGTGGTCCACGGCAGGATCAGCCCCTGGAACCAGCCGGCCGGGTCCTCGGTGATCGGCGTGTAGCCGGAGGTCGGCAGGATCTGGAACTTGTCGACGAAGAGATACAGCAGGAGCAGGCCGATGAAGTAGATCTGCACCGACACGCCGAACAGGGCCAGTCCGACCGCCGCCTTGTCGGCCGCCCTGCCCCTGCGGACCGCGGCGACGGTGCCGAGGCCGACCCCCAGGATCAGGAACGCCACCGCGGCGCCGAGACCGAGGGAGAGGTCCGCCGGGAAGTCCTGCAGCAGCGTGGTCAGGACCGGGGTGTCGGTCTGGAAGGAGACGCCGAGGCAGGGCGCGCCGCAGTGGATGCGGACGCTCTGGTCGCCGAAGTCCCGCCCGGCGACCAGCCCCTTGAGGAACTCCCAGTACTGCGTCAGATAGCTCCGGTCCAGGCCCAGCGAGTGTTTGATCTCCGCGAGGCGGGAGGGGGAGCAGGTCTTTCCGCAGGCCAGGAGTGCGGGGTCGGACGGCAGCGCGAAGAAGATGAAGAAGGTGATCGTGGTGATCACCAGCATG
>NZ_JBHUQX010000046.1:0-32661 GCF_042674225.1 Streptomyces sp. NPDC056948 | reverse complement strand
ACTTTTTTAGGCTGGATCCATGCCCACACCGCATCCCGTGGCGGAGCCCGCCTCGACGGCCCTGGCCGAGATCGAGCAAGCCCTCACGCGCATCACGTACCTGGCCGGCCGTACCCGGCAGCACGAGCGTCTGATGGCCGAGTCGGGACTCTCGCTGGACCGGGCCGCCGTGGCGATCCTGCGGCACGTCGCCGAGAGCGAGCCGCTGCGGCCCGGGGTGCTGGCGGCCCGGCTGTCGGTGGAGGCGTCCCACGTCACCCGGCAGCTCCGGCTACTGGAGCGGGCCGGCTACGTGACCCGCGTTCCGGACCCGGAGGACCGCCGCGCCCAGCGCGTCCGGCTCACCGAGGCCGGCCTGGCCGCGGCCGATCGCATGCGACGGGTGCGCCGCCAGGGCATGGAGCTGGCCCTGGCGGCATGGTCACCCGAGGAACTGCGGCAGCTCGCGGTGCTCTTCCACCGGCTCGTGGACGACTTCGTGACGCACACCGAGAGCGACCTGCCACCGCGCCCCTCGTAGCCGACGCGTTCTACAGCAGGTCGCGCGGCACCTTCTCGTTCCAGGTGCGGGAGAAGACGCGGCGGTCTGCCTCGTACGCGTCGAGGGTCGCGTCCACGAAGAAGTCCGTCTCGTCGCACCGGAGCTGGGTGTGTGTCACCACCCGTACGTCCCAGTCGTCCCGCCGGAACCGCATGGTCCATGTGGACTCGCCGGAGGCCGAGGTGAAGTCGTCGGCGACCGCCGTGTAGCGCTCGTGGGCGCGGCGGCCGGCCTCGACGCCGATGTCGTCGAAGCGGACCGTGCCCCGGTCCTTCATGATGTCCAGCTCCGCGTGGTAGCCGACCAGGTCACGCTTGACCTCCCAGCGCTCCTCGGGGGGCGTGAGCTGGCTCGCGGAGAGCGGGGGAGTGCCCTCGGGTTCGCCGAAGGGCGACGACGGCACCTCGTCGGGTTCGTCCACCGGCCGGACCGGCAGGGTGAGCGTGCTGGAGTGCTCGTGGACGCTGAGCAGGGCCGGCTTCGGCGGAGGCCAGGCCAGCGGCCAGTACGACGTGGAGAGCGAGAGCCGGATGCGATGACCGGGTGGGAACGCCTGCGCCACACCGTTCAGCGGGATCGTGGCGCGGTAGCGCCGGCCCGGCTCCAGCGGCTCGGGGGACTCCGTGCTGTCGCGGCGGGTGAGGTTCAGAATGCCGTACGAGACACGGGTCGCGGCGCCGTCGGGGCTCACGTCGGACAGCCGCGCGGCCACCATGGCGACCGGCTCGCTCACCGACAGGTCGAGTTCCACGCTCGGCGAGCCGAGGATCTCCACCTGCTCGGTCAGGGGCCCGGTGTCGAAGACGAGGGAGCCGCCGTCCTCCTCGCGCTGGTCGTACGGCAGGTCCGGGGGCGCGTTGTAGGAGGCCCACTTGCCTCCGAACTGGCCCACCGACAGCGGGGACTGCACGGTCAGCGCATCACCGCTCTGCGGCTCAGCCGCGTCCTGCGGCGGCCCGATCGTGTGCCGGGTGAGCGCATGAACGACCGGCCGGATGTGCGGCGACGGCCAGTCGGGCTCGCCGACCCAGCGGCCCGGCCGTTCCTCGTACGAGGTGGAGGGCGGCACGCTCTCCTGCATCCACGTCCGCAGCATGGGGCCGTCCATGACGCCGTTGTCGACGCCCTTGAGCCAGTGGTCCCACCACCGCACGAGCTCCTGGAGGTAGCCGATGGCGGGGCCGGGCTCCCCGAGGTGGGGGAACTTGTGCGACCAGGGGCCGATCAGTCCCTTGCGGGGCACGTCCAGGTTGCCGAGCAGCCGGGTCACGGCGTTGGAGTAGCCGTCCGCCCAGCCGCTGGAGGCCAGGACCGGGCAGCGCACACTCGCGTAGTCCTCGCACACCGAGGCGTGCCGCCAGTAGTCGTCACGGCGCTGGTGGCGCAGCCACTCGAGGACCCACGGCTCGGTGTGCTCCAGCCGTTCGTGCCACATCTCGCGCCAGCGGTCGCCGACCACGGCCGGGTCGGGCGGGCAGGTGGCGTAGGCGAACATGGTGCCCGCCTCGGCCAGGTTGTCCGACAGCAGGGCGCCGCCCATGTAGTGCATGTCGTCGGCGTGCCGGTCGTCGGTGAAGGAGGCGATGGCGATGGCCTTCAGGCCCGGCGGACGGCGGGCCGCCACCTGGAGCGCCGCGAACGCGCCCCAGGAGATGCCCATCATGCCCGTGCCGCCGTCGCACCAGGGCTGTTCCGCCAGCCAGGCCAGGACCTCCTCCGCGTCCTCCTGCTCCCGCTCCAGGTACTCGTCCCGCAGCACGCCTTCCGAGTCGCCGGTGCCGCGCAGGTCGACGCGGACGCAGGCGTAGCCGTGTCCGGCGAGGTACGGGTGGTGGATCGAGTCGCGTACGGCCGTCAGGTCGCGCTTGCGGTACGGGATGTACTCCAGCACCGCGGGCACCGGCTCCTGGTCCGAGGAGGTCGGGCGCCAGATGTGCGCGGAGAGCCGGACCCCGTCGGACATCGGGATCGTGACGTGCTCGTCTTCCTTCGTCGCGTACGGCAGGTTGGTCACGTAACGCATGGAACCCACGTGCTCCTTACTCTCGCGGGGTTTCACTCTCGCGGGGCGTCCTCGAGGGCGAGGCCCAGGGCGGCCACGCAGTGGTCGTACTTCTCCCGCATCTCCTTCTCGTCCGCCCCGCCGGTGAAGATGTGCGCCAACTCGTAGCTGTAGCTGTCCTGTCCGGGGAGCTCCGAGAGCCTGCTGCCCTCGTCGGGGACCACCTCGATGCGCACGCCCGGGTTCTCCCGCTCGATGCGGGCGATCTCCTCGGGCCCGGGCACCCGGCGCACCGCGCCGTCGGTGAACCAGCGGTGGTACCACTTCGCCGCCATCGCGTAGGGGCCCTCGCCGTGCGGCATCTGCGGATCGTCGCCGAGGGCGAGGCTGACCATGCATTGGTGGTTGGGCACGCCGTCGACGTACTGGAACAGCTCCGCGTGCGACTGGGAGTGCCGGGGATTGATCTCCAGCAGGCTGATCCCCTGGGTCCCCGGGTCGTAGAAGTACTCGATGCTGAACGTGGCCGCGTCCATGCCGATCTGCCGCATCACCCGCTCGGAGACGTCGTGGAGTTCGTCGATGACCGGCTGCGGCAGCGTCGAGGGGTACTGGTGGCGCAGGAAGCACGGGGAGTCCGGATACTGGATCGAGTCCAGGACTCCGTAGATCGTCACCTCGCCCTCGTGGACGTAGCCCTCCACGGCGACCTGGACGCCGGACATCGACTCCTCCGCCAGGCAGACCTGGCCGCCCACACCGTCCATCTCCGGCGGCAGGTCGATGCGCTCGAGGATGTGCTCGAAGGGGCCCCCGATACGGGATATGCCCTCGCGGATCTCGGCGACCGCCTTGCGGAACTCCTCTTCGTCATCGACTCCGAAGGCGAGCTCGGAGGAGTACGAGAGGGCGGGCTTGAGCCACATGGGGAAGGTCACCTTCTCCGGCGGGCTCGGCGGCTCGGCCGACAGGTCGACCCTGCCGAAACGCGGGTGCCGGTCGGTGGCCTTCTGCTGTTCCAGCCGGCTCCAGTACTTGTGCTCGCACTTGACCACCGACTCCAGGCTGGTGCTGCGGGTGCCGTAGCGTTCGCTCAGGATCGGGACGAGGGTGCTGACCGGGAAGTCCCAGTAGCCGACGATCGCGTCGATGCTCCCGTCGAAGGCGTCCAGCACGCCCTGGGCCTTGTCCAGCAACGTGGGCAGGTGCACCTCCCCGACCTGGAGCTCCTCGACGGTCAGCAACTGGTGAAAACGCAGCCGCTGAGCTCCCGGGACCTGCCGGAGGGTCGGCAGATTGGCCTCGTCGAGCCCGATCACGAATACGTTCTTCACCGTCTCATCAGACACGGTTCTCCTTCCGACGTCCGGCTAGAGGGCCGGTCTTGCAAGATCGTCGGAGTACCCCTCACACGTGCCGGCAATCCGTTTCGCTCAGAGGGACGGCTCGGCGGGCAGTGGCTGTTCCGCCCAGATGGTCTTGCCCGTGGCGGTCTGGCGGGTGCCCCAACGGTCGGAGAGCTGGGCGACGAGGAGCAGTCCGCGTCCGCCCTCGTCGAAGACGCGGGCCCGGCGCAGGTGGGGTGCGGTGTTGCTGCCGTCGGAGACCTCGCAGATGAGGGTCGAGTCGCGGATCAGCCGCAGCTCGATGGGGGCGCCGCCGTAGCGCAGGGCGTTGGTGACCAGTTCGCTGACGATCAGTTCCGTGGTGAACGCCGCCTCCGTCAGTCCCCAGGAGGCCAGTTGTCCGCCCGCCAGCTTGCGGGCCCGGGCCACGGCCGCGGGGTCCGGTGGCAGTTGCCAGGTGTGTACCTGCCCGGCGCCGAGCGCGGCGGTCCGGGCCAGCATCAGCACGATGTCGTCGGCGGAACGGCCCGCCAGCACGGTGCGCAGCACCCGGTCACAGGTCTCCTCCAGCGCGTCGGCGGGGCTGCTCAGCGCCTGGCGCAGCAGGCCGAGCCCGACCTCGATGTCGTGGTCGGCGGCCTCGATCAGCCCGTCGGTGTAGAGGGCGAGCAGGCTGTTCTCCTCCAGCCGCACCTCGATCGCCTCGAACGGCAGGCCGCCCAGGCCCAGCGGCGGCCCGGCCGGCAGGTCGAGAAACCGTACGCCGCCGTCCGGCGTGACCAGCGCGGGCTGCGGATGCCCGGCGCGGGCCATGGTGCAGCGGCGGGACACCGGGTCGTACACGGCGTACAGACAGGTCGCTCCGACCTGCCCCGACGCCTGTGCCGAGGGCCCGCGTACCTCCGGGCCCTCTTCCCGGTCGAGCCGCAGGACGAGATCGTCCAGCTGGGTGAGCAGCTCGTCGGGGGCGAGATCGACATCCGCGAGCGTCCGTACGGCGGTCCGCAGCCGGCCCATCGTGGCCGACGCGTGGATGCCGTGGCCCACCACGTCACCCACGACCAGGGCGACCCGGGCGCCGGACAGCGGGATCACGTCGAACCAGTCGCCGCCGATGTCCGCTCCGGAACCGGTCGGCAGATAGCGGTAGGCGACCTCCATCGCCGCCAGCTCCGGAGGCCGGTCGGGCAGCAGGCTGCGCTGGAGCGCCAGCGCCGTACGGCGTTCCCGGGTGTAGCGGCGGGCGTTGTCCACGCTCACCGCCGCCCTGGCGACGATCTCCTCCGCGAGCAGCAGGTCGTCCTCGCTGAACGGCTCCGGCGTGCGGTGCCGCAGGAAGTGCACCAGGCCCAGGGTCACCCCCCGGGCGCGCAGCGGCACCATCATCACCGAGTGGATCATGTGCTTGGCCACCGACTCGGCGCGGGCGGGCGAGGACCTGATCCACTCCCGCATCCCCGGATCCCCCGGTTGGTGCCGGGTGCCCCGGCCGCCGACCAGGGTCCGCACCGGCAGCGTGTTCACGGGGTAGAGCGTCGTGTCGCCGGAGGGGATCACCGACTCGGGGCAGCCCTCCAGCACCGACCGCTGCGCGGTGCGCCGCACGGTGACCGGCGTGTCCAGGGGCAGCGGTTCCGGCTCGTCACCCAGGGCGACGGACTCCAGCAGGTCCACGGTGACGAAGTCCGCGAACCCGCTCACGGCCACCTCGGCCAGCTCGTCCGCCGTCCGGGTCACGTCCAGGGTGCTCCCGATGCGGAGACTGGCGTCGTTGAGCACCGCCAGCCGGCGGCGGGCCCAGGACTGTTCCGTGGTGTCGAACACGGTCGCGGACAGCCCCTGGACCGTGCCGGTCTCGTCCTTCAGCGGCGACATGTACATGGACCAGGCGTGCGGCCGGGTCTCGCCCGGGGCCAGGCCGTGCTCCTCGTGGAAGATCATCTCGCCGGTGCGCAGGACCTCCCGCTGGAGGCGGTCGTACTCGTCGAAGGGCCAGGTGGGGTGGATCTCCCACAGGGTGAGGCCCCTCATCTCCTCCTCGGTCCGGCCCATCACCTGCGTCATGACCTCGTTGGCGGCCACGAGCCGGGCCTCACGGTCGTAGACCGCCACCGGCACCGGGAGCTGGGAGAGCGTGAGGTCCCACAGGGCCAGGGCTCCGGGCTCGGCCCTCCTCGCCGTGTGCGCGGGTGCGGTGCCGGTCACCAGCCAGAGCCGGCCGCGGCCGGTGTCCGTCAGGGGCGTTCCCCGCAGCCGTACCACGACACGGTCGCCGTCCCGGTGCCGTAGCGCCACCTCACCGGCCCATCGCTGCCCGTCGGCCACATGGTGCCGGGTGGATTCCGGGAGGTCGGCGGCGAGCAGTCCGCCGACGGCCCGGCCCACGATCTCGGTGGCGTCGTATCCGAGCAGGCGGCGAGCGCCGTCGCTCCACACCATGATCGCCCCATGGGCGTCGACGACGACCGCGAGATCCTCCGGTACGCGTACCTCCACGGTGCCTCCGCAAGTGACCCCGATCTGTTCCCTGCCCTTTCTGTTCGTGTCTGACCGTATTCGGGGGCGGGTACCCCTTCAGGCCGCCCGCTACCGCGACTCCCGGTGGGGTGGATCAGCGCTCGTGGTTGTGCATGACGTGCTTGGTGCGCGCGTAGTCGTCCAGGGCGTAGACCGACAGGTCCCGGCCGTAGCCGGAGCCCTTGAACCCGCCCCAGGGGACCTCGCTCGCGAGCACGAGGTGGGAGTTGACCCAGACGGTTCCGAAGTCGAGGCGCGCGGCGACGGCGTGGGCGCGGCGGGCGTTCTCGGTCCAGACGGAGGCCGACAGTCCCAGGGGGACGTCGTTGGCGCGCCGGACCGCTTCCTCCTCGTCGGTGAAGGTCTCGACCGAGATGACCGGGCCGAAGATCTCCTCACGGGCGACTTCGGCCCCCTCGGGGACGTCGACCAGCACGGTCGGGGCCACGAAATAGCCCGGTCCGTCCAGTGACCCGCCTCCGGTCGCCACGCGGACGCCTTCGGCCTTCGCACGCTCCAGGCAGCCCGTGACCCGGTCGAAGTGGGCCCTGGAGACCATGGGGCCGACCTCGATGTCCTCGCCGGCGCGCGGTTCGCCGACCGCCAGGGTCCGGACCTCGCCGACGAGCCGCTCGACGAATTCCCCGGCGATCGAGTCGTGGACGAGGACACGGCACGCGGCCCCGCACTCCTGGCCCGAGTTCCAGAAGCCCGCGACGCGCAGTGCCGAGGCGGCTGCGGCCGGATCGGCGTCCGGGAAGATCACGACCGGGGCCTTGCCGCCGAGCTCGAGGTGCACCCGCTTCAGGCTGCCGGCGGCGGCCCGGGCCACCGCACGACCGCTGGCGACCGAGCCGGTCAGGGCGATCATGTTCACGTCCGGGTGCTCGGCGAGCCGGGCTCCGGCGACCGCGCCGTAGCCGTTCACGACGTTCAGCACGCCGGGCGGCAGGAGATCGGCGACGAGTTCGGCGAACTTCAGGGTGGTCAGCGGGGTCTGTTCGGACGGCTTGATGACCAGGGTGTTGCCGGCCGCGAGGACGGGCGCGAGCTTCCAGGCCGCCATGAGCAGCGGATAGTTCCACGGCGTGATCACGCCGATCACGCCGAGCGGTTCCCGCAGGACGACCGACAGGTGGTGCTCGGCGTAGTCCCCTGCCGCCATGGAGGTGCTCGCGCGCACGGCACCGGCCATGAAGCGGAAGGTGTCGATCGTCATGCCGACGTCGTCCCTGGACACCGCGAGGGGCTTGCCGGTGTTCGCCGACTCCAGCCGGGCCAGGAGGTCGGTGTGCCCGGCCAGCCGGTCCGCGACGGCGTGCAGCACCTCGGAGCGCTCCTTCGGGACCAGCCGGGCCCAGCGGTCCTTGCCCGCCACCGCGGCGGCGACCGCGCGGTCGATGTCCTCGGCGGTTCCCTCGGGAACCCGGGCGATGATCTCCTCCGTACTCGGGTCGACCACGTCGATGCGTCGCTCGGACGAGCCGTCGAGGAACGCGCCGTCGACGAAGTGCCGGGCCGGAGGCAGGTCGGCCGAGGTGATCAGGGGCGGTGCGTCCGCCGCACGCCGGACCCTGACTGCTGTGCTGTGGGCGGTGGTCATGATCAGTTGCCCCCTTCGGGCAGCCGCGGAAGTGCCTGGACGAGAGCCGAGATACGCGCGGTCGTGGCCGCGTCGAGGCCGAGCAGCGGCTCCCGGGGAGCTCCGGCCGGGACACCGGCGGCGTCCAGGGCGGCCTTGATCGCCGGGATGAACGGGGCGGACATGATCGCGTCCATCAGCGGGTAGATCCGCGCCCACTCCGCTCGCGCCCGGTCGAGGTCGCCGGCCCGCAACGCGCGGTGGACCGAGACGAGTTCGGCCGGGATCACGTTCGCGGTCCCGGCCATCACACCGGCGGCGCCCTCGGAGACGGCGGTCAGCAGGAGGCTGTCCCAGCCGACGAAGGTGGAGATGACGTCGCCGTGGCGGTGGATCAGCTGCCCGGCCTGAGCCATGTCGGCGCTGGTGTCCTTGATGTACCGGATGTTGCCGACCTCGCGGGCGAGCCGTCCGACGGTGTCCGGCGAGAGATTCACACCCGTGGCGCCCGGCAGGTTGTAGAGCATGACCGGAAGGTCCACGGCGTCGGCGACCGTGCGCAGGTAGCGCAGCGTCTCGTCGAGCGTGAGCGGCTCGTAGTACGGGGCGACGACCATGAGGACCGAGGCGCCGGCGGACTGCGCGTGCCGGGACAGTCCGACCGCTTCCCCGGTGCTCAGCGCGCCGGTCTGCGCGACCACCGGCACGCGTCCGGCCGTCTGGTCGATGACGGTTTCGACCAGACGGCGGCGTTCCGCTCCGCTCAGCGCCGCGAACTCACCGGTCGATCCGCAGGCGACGACGCCGTCGACCCCGCCGTCGATGCTGCGGTCGACCAGGCGGCGCAGTGTCTTCTCGTCGATCTCCCCGTCCGGCGCGAACGGGGTGGCCAGGGCGGTCAGGACACCGCTGAGCTGTGACGACATGTCTTCGACTCTCCTCTGGTGATGCTGTGGACGGGGCGGTGGAGTCACGGGGCGAGCGCGGTCAGGTCCCGCGGGGTCGCCTGCCGGTCGGTGGCCAGCAGGCTCTGTGCCTCCTGCGCGGCGGACAGGCCGGTCTGGATCGCGGTCTCGGTGTAGAGCGTGCCGAGGTAGTCACCGGCCAGCAGCACGCGGCCGGAGCGGCGGGTCAGCGTCTGCTGGAGCCTCCCGCGGCCGGGGAAGCAGTACGGCGCCCCGGTGGGCCAGCGCTGCACCTCGGCCTCGACCACCTTGTCGGCGAGGCCCGGCAGCACCTGGTCCAGGTCGTCGAGGTAGATCCGGCGGATCTTGTCGTCGTCGTGCTCCAGCAGATCGCGCGCCAGACTGCCCGGCGAGAACGTCATGAGGCTGCTGCCCGGCCGGCGTTCCGCCTCCTCACCGCGCGCGATGTTGGACAGGTTCAGCGCGACGTTGAAGGACCGCTTCGGTGTGGCGATGGCGTAGGCGTCGTCCCAGACCTGAGGTCCGGTCTCGTCGGTGAGGAACGCCGCGCTCACATACGGGCCGTAGACGATCTTCGACAGGGCTTCGCGGACGTCACGGTCCAGATCGACCGCGACCCGGTGGCTGACGGTCGCGGGCGTGGCCAGGACCACGCAGCGCGCCTCGACCTCCCGCTCGGCGCCGTCCTGCCGGTAACGGACCACGACGGAGCCGTTCTTCTGCACGATCTCGTCGACGGTCGCGTTCAGCCGCACCCGGCCGGCCAGGGACGCGGCGATGCGCTCGGTGAGGGTGGACGGGCCGCCGAGGATGCTCTGCGAGAGGCCGCCGCCGATGTTCCACACCAGGCTGAAGTAGCCGACGCCGGCGCCGGCCGAGAGCTGGTCGATGTCGGCGGCGGACCGGGTCACCGTCGGTTTGAACAGGGCCTCGGCGTCCTCGGGCAGGTCGCCGATGAAGTCCTTGAAGGACCGGTCGTTCATGAAGTCGTAGACGCGCTGCTGGCGTCGGGCCGCGCTCTCGCCCTGCCGCCGCCGCACGACCCGGGCGTAGCGGGCCACCGACAGGGCGACCTTGGCGCCCGCCCTGACCATGCCGACGCGGGCCGACATGGGCATCGGAATGCGGAACGGGTAGCTCTCCACCCGGCCCTTGAGCAGCAGCTTGCCGTTCATCGACAGCCCGGCCAGCGAGCCGGGCACCGGGACCGAGTCGACACCGGTGCTGTTCAGCAGCCAGGCCGTCGCCGAGTCCCCGCCGGCGTAGACGTGCCCGCCCCAGTTGAGCCAGTACGGTCCGCGGCGCTCGGAGCGGATGCGGCCGCCGACCCTGCCCTCCGACTCCAGCAGGAGCGTGTCCCAGTGCCGCAGGCGCCAGCCGGCGGCCAGTCCGGCGATGCCGCCGCCCACGATCACTACGTCCTTCATCGGTGCCCTCCAGCACGGTTGCGGGGTGAGGATGCGGGGCCCGCCCGGCCCTTCACCGGGTGGTGAGGGCCGGGGCGGACGGTCAGGCGTTGGCGGGACGGCCGACGGGCTTGTCGCGCCGCGGAGTCAGCGCGGCGGCCTCGTGCAGGGCCATGCCGCGGGTCTCGGGCGCCCAGAAGACCGAGACGACGGCGCCGAGGAGGCTGATGGCGGCGGCGGCGAGCATGGTGCCGCCGACGCCCCAGGAGGTCAGGGCCAGGGGGACCAGGTATGTGCCGACGGCGGCGCCGATCCGGCTGGCCGAGGAGGCGAGTCCGACGGCGGAGCCGCGCACCTCCGTCGGGAACAGCTCGTTCGGGTAGATCCACTGGAGGATCTGGGTGCCGCCGATGATGACCGCGTACAGGGCGAACAGCGTCATGATCACGCCCGACGGGGCGTCGGGGAAGATGCCGAGCAGCAGCAGGGCCAGGCCCGACCAGACGAAACTGTGGATGACCAGGGGCCGGCGGCCCATGCGGTTCACGCCGAGCAGGGCGATCACGCAGCCGATGAGGAACATCACGGTGATCATGGCCTCGCCGATGTTGGCGAGCCCGCCCTCCAGTTGGAGCGCGTCCAGGATCTTCGGGCCGAAGGCGTAGATCGCGAAGAGCGGCACGATGGAACAGGTCCAGAAGACGGAGATGTAGAGCATCCGCCCGCCGTAGCCGGACCGCAGGATCGCCTTGATGTCGACGTTCTCGCGCTGCTCCGCCTCGTCCGGCAGATCGGCGATCGTGACGTCCGGGCCGTAGACCTGCTTCAGGACCGCTTCGGCCTCCTCGGCGCGGCCCTTGTTCGCCAGCCAGCGCGGTGACTCCGGCGTGCCGTGGCGCAGCAGCACGATGATCGTGGCGGGCAGGGCGGCGCTGGCCAGCATCCACCGCCAGCCGTCGTCTCCGGCCGACAGCAGGATCTCGCCCACGATGTAGGCGGTGGCGGCGCCGACGAACCACATGACGACCAGGCCGCCCAGCAGCGGACCCCGGAAGCGGCGCGGGGTGAACTCGGCCAGCAGCGAGGTGGCGATGGGGTAGTCCGCGCCGACCGCCATGCCGATCAGCAGCCGCAGAACGAACAGCCACACCGGGTCGGAGGCCCAGAACTGGGCGACGGAGCAGACGATGATGGCGATCAGGTCGATGGTGTAGAGCAACTGCCGGCCGAACCTGTCCGTCAGCCAGCCGCCCAGGAACGCGCCCAGGAAGATCCCGATGAGCGCGGACGCGCCGATCAGCCCCTGGGCGGAGTCGGACAGGTCCAGTTGGGGCGTTATCTGCGTCATGGCGACGCCGATGATGCTCAGGACGTAGCCGTCGAGGAACGGGCCTCCGGAGGAGTACAGCGCGAGTTTCTTGTGGAAGCGCGACAGGGGCGCGTCATCCAGTCGGTTTCCTGCGGTCGGGGTCATCACAGCCTCCGGGAGCGGTTCCCGGACGTGCCTGTGCGAGGCTGCGTCCAGGAGGCCAGGTCGGGGTTGATGTGCGGTTGCCGATGGGCACGAGCGCCGCCCGGCGAGCCTGCTGGCCCGGGTCGCGGCGAACTCGCGGTGTCGTGGGGACGCCGGCAGCGTGGCGGCCGGATGGCAACGAAGTATGTGAAGGCCACGGGCTGCCAACAACGCCCTCAGCGTTTCCTCGGTCGCGGGGGTGTGTCCGAGTCGGAAGTTCGGCTACGGTTCCCGCCATGCCTGGCCGCCCGCGCGACACCGTGCTCCTCACCGAGGACGAACGGGCCGAGCTGCTGACCTGGACCCGCAGCCGCACCTGCTCACAGGCCCGTGCCCTGCGCGCGCGGATCGTGCTGGCGTGTGAGCACGAGCCCACCAACACCGCCGTGGCCGAACACCTCGGCATCTCCCGCGACATGGTCGGCAAGTGGCGCGCCCGGTTCCTCGCCGACCGGCTGGCCGGCCTGGACGAGCAGCCCCGCCCCGGGAGGCCTCCCACGGCCGACGACGACACCGTGGCGCACGTCCTCGTCCGCACGCTCACCCCACCGCCGGCCGGCGCCCGGCCGTACTGGTCGACCCGTTCCATGGCGGCCGAGACCGGCCTGAGCCAGAGCACGGTGAGCCGGATCTGGCGGACCTACGGCGTCCGGCCCGGGGCACGCGCCGCGGCCGGGCCGCGCCGGGCGTGGTCCCTGCCCGACCGGGCCGAGGAGTTGGTCGGCCTGTTCGTCGCCCCGCCGGTGTGCGTGCTGGCCGTACGGGCCGGACGCGGCTCCTCGACGACAGCCGCGGGCCGGTTGTTCGGCCAGGACCCGGAGGCCGCCCATGTCCTCTCCGTGGCCTGCGGCTTCGCCGCGCTGCGGGGCGACGGGAACGCGCCCGGCGCGGGCCACCCGGCCCTGCGCGCCTTCCTGGAGCAGGTGCGGTCCGCGGCCGGTGCCGGGGCAGCCGTCCACCTCCTCGCACACGGCCTACCGGCGCAGGCGTACGCACACCTCGACCCCCGGGACCCGTCCACGCCTCCACACCCGCGCTGGCACCGCCCGCCCTCCCTGGCGGCCTGGACCGACGAGACCCGGCGCCTCCTGGCCGCCGACGGGCACACACCTCGGGAGACCACGCCCGATCCGCACCGGCTCCGCGACGCGCTGCTCACCTGGTCCACCACCTGGACCCCCGCGGCCGCCCCCTTCACCCGGGTCGCCGCAGCACGCCCCTCGTACGACACTCCGGCCATCCGCGGCCGTGACAACGACTCGAACGCCCCGGACGCGCGCGCACTCGGCGGCCCCGGCCCCTCCACGGCGACCCGGATCACATCCTCCGACGCCCCGCCCGGTGCGCCCGTCACCACCGACCCCGTCGTCTGCCTGCTGCGCGACGCCGTCCTCACCGGTGGCCACCGGCCCGGCGAACGGGTCCGGGAGGCACCGCTCGCGACACGCCTCGGCCTCTCCCGCCGAGCCGTCCGCGCGGGCCTGCGGGCCCTGGCCGAGGAGGGCATGCTCGATCCCCTCCCGGGCGGCGCGACCGCCGTCCCCGGCATCACGGCGAAGGACGTCCTCGACCTCTACGCGCTGCGCGCCAGCCTCGGCGCGCTGCTCATCCGCCGCGTCGCCATGCTCGGCCCCGAGCACCTCGCCCCGGCATCGGCCGCTCTGGAGGAGGTCCGCGCCGCCGCCCGGGACAAGGACCACGCCCGGCTGCGGGAGGTCGACCTGTGGTTTCAGGACGCCCTGGCCCGTACGGCCGACCTTCCGCAGGCAGCCCGCACCTTCGAGCACCTCACGGCCCGGCTGCGGATGTTCGTCACGATGCTGGACATGGACTACAGCCAGGCGTTCGACACCATCACCGACGAGGACACCGCCGTCCACGACGCCCTGCGCGACGCGGACGGGAACGAGGCGGCCCGGCTCTGGCGGGTCAAGATCGAACGCTGTGTCCGCTACATGATCGCCCAGCTCCCCGAGGACGACATCGCCCCGCACCTGTGGGCCACGCTGGCGGGACGGCCCCGCCTGGGCTGAACCCGTCGCGCTGTCAGATGGCCGCGCGAATCGCCCGCTCGAACCCCTCGACATGGCCGCGGGCGAGCTGTGCCGCCTTCTCCGGTTCACCCGCCACGATCGCCTCGATCAACGGCCCGTGCTCCTCGACATGGCCGGCCATGTCGGACAGACGGTCGAGGAACAGGCACCAGATGCGGGTGGCGAGGTTGTCGTGGCGGACGAGGGTGTCCTCCAGGTAGGGGTTGTGCGCGGCGGCGTAGACGGCGCGGTGCACCTGGAGGTCCAGGTGCATGAGCTCGGTGTCGTCGTGCCGGCCGGAATGCGCGCTCTCCAGCTCGTGGCGCAGGGCCGTCAGGACCGCCCGGTCCGCGGCCGTGGCGCGTCGCGCGGCCTGGGCGGCGGCCAGCGGCTCCAGCTCCTGGCGCACCTCGGAGATATGGGCCAGGTCCGTGATGTTGACCTCGGTGGCGAAGGTGCCGCGCCGGGGGTAGGTCGTGATCAGCCGCTCGTACTGGAGCCGCTTGAGCGCCTCGCGCACCGGCGTCCGTCCGACGCCGAGGGACTGCGCGAGCTGCTCCTCGTGGATCGGCGCGCCCGGGCGGATCTCGAGCATGACGAGCCGGTCGCGGATGGCGCGGTAGGCGCGCTCGGCGAGCGACAGCTCCTCGCCCCCGGGCTCTGTGCCCCTGGGCGCTCCGCCGCTCGGCCCTCCGCCTGCGGGCTCGGTCGCAAGCTGCTGCATGAATGCCCCCTTGACCTGTCCGGCGAGCTCCCATACCGTACCGCAGAGCCTGATATATCAGTTGCGTATTAGTCGGCCACCAGGATGGTGCACAGATGGCAACCAGCCCGTCGACCAGCACACTCGCCTCCCCCCTCGCCCTCCCGCTCAGCGAACTCGACCCGGACGTCGCCACCGCCGTGAACGCCGAGCTGCACCGCCAGCAGTCCACCCTCGAGATGATCGCCTCGGAGAACTTCGCCCCCGCCGCCGTCATGGAGGCCCAGGGCTCGGTCCTGACGAACAAGTACGCCGAGGGCTACCCGGGCCGGCGCTACTACGGCGGCTGCGCACACGTCGACGTCGTCGAGCGGTTGGCGATCGCCCGGGTGAAGGAGCTGTTCGGCGCCGAGGCCGCGAACGTGCAGCCGCACTCGGGCGCCCAGGCCAACGCCGCCGCGATGTCCGCGCTGCTGAAGCCGGGCGACACGATCCTCGGGCTCGACCTGGCGCACGGCGGTCACCTGACCCACGGCATGCGCCTCAACTACTCCGGCAAGCTGTACGACGTCGTGCCGTACCACGTGCGCGAGTCCGATCTGCGCGTCGACATGGACGAGGTCGAGCAACTCGCCCTCGCGCACCGGCCCAGGATGATCGTCGCCGGCTGGTCGGCCTACTCCCGGCGGCTGGACTTCGCCGCGTTCCGGCGGATCGCCGACCAGGTCGGCGCGTATCTGCTCGTGGACATGGCGCACTTCGCCGGGCTGGTGGCCGCCGGCCTCCACCCCAACCCGGTGCCGTACGCCGACGTCGTCACGACCACCACGCACAAGACCCTCGGCGGCCCGCGCGGCGGTGTGATCCTCAGCCGGGCCGACCTGGCCAAGAAGATCGACTCGGCGGTCTTCCCGGGCCAGCAGGGCGGCCCGCTGGAGCATGTCATCGCGGCGAAGGCGGTCGCCTTCAAGGTCGCGGCGGGGGAGGAGTTCAAGGAGCGCCAGCAGCGCACCCTGCACGGCGCGCGCATCCTCGCCGGACGGCTGCTCTCCGACGATGTGGCCGAGGCCGGGATCACGGTGCTCACCGGCGGCACCGAAGTCCACCTGGTCCTCGTCGACCTGCGGAAATCCGCGCTCGACGGCCGGCAGGCCGAGGACCGGCTGCACAGCGTCGGCATCACCGTCAACCGCAACGCGGTGCCGTTCGACCCACGCCCGCCGATGGTCTCGTCGGGGCTGCGGATCGGCACCCCGGCCCTGGCCACCCGCGGCTTCGGCGACGCGGAGTTCCGGGAGGTCGCCGACATCATCGCCCAGGCCCTGAAGGGCGAACAGCCCGAGGACGCACTGCGCGACCGGGTCGGCAAGCTCGCCGCGGCCTTCCCCCTCTACCCCCACCTGTCCCACGCGAACGGAGGCGCGGCATGACCGCCCAGCCGCTGCCGGAGCACCCGGACTTCCTGTGGCGCACCCCCGAGCCGCGCTCCTCGTACGACGTCGTCATCGTCGGCGCGGGCGGCCACGGCCTGGCCACCGCCTACTACCTCGCCAAGAACCACGGCATCACGAAGGTCGCCGTCCTGGAGAAGGGCTGGCTGGCCGGCGGCAACATGGCCCGCAACACCACGATCATCCGCTCCAACTACCTCTGGGACGAGAGCGCGGCGATCTACGAACACGCCCTGAAACTGTGGGAGCGGCTCCCCGAGGAGCTGGACTACGACTTCCTGTTCAGCCAGCGAGGCGTCCTCAACCTCGCGCACACCCTCCAGGACGTCCGCGAGGGCGTGCGCCGGGCCAACGCCAACCGCCTCAACGGAGTCGACGCCCAGTGGCTCGAACCGGACGAGGTCGCCAAGGTCTGCCCCATCCTCAACGTCTCGCCCCGCACCCGCTATCCGGTCCTCGGCGCCACCTTCCAGCCCCGGGCCGGCATCGCCAAGCACGACCACGTCGCCTGGGCGCTGGCCCGCCGCGCAGACGAGCTGGGCGTGGACCTGATCCAGGGCTGCGAGGTCACCGGGTTCCTCAAGGACGGCGACCGCGTCGTGGGCGTCGAGACCAACCGCGGACGCATCCACGCCGGCCGGGTCGGCCTCGCGGCGGCCGGGCACAGCAGTGTGCTGGCCGAGCGGGCGGGCGTACGGCTGCCGGTGCAGTCCCATCCGTTGCAGGCGCTCGTCTCCGAGCTGCACGAGCCGGTGCATCCGACGGTGGTGATGTCGAACCACGTCCATGTCTACGTCTCCCAGGCCCACAAGGGCGAGCTGGTGATGGGCGCGGGCGTCGACTCCTACAACGGCTACGGGCAGCGGGGCTCCTTCCACGTCATCGAGCAGCAGATGGCCGCCGCCGTCGAGCTGTTCCCCGTCTTCGCCCGCGCGCACGTCCTGCGCACCTGGGGTGGGATCGTCGACGTCACCCCGGACGCGTCCCCGATCATCGGCAGGACTCCCGTCGAGAACCTCTTTGTCAACTGCGGCTGGGGCACCGGCGGTTTCAAGGCCACCCCGGCCGCCGGTTGGACCTTCGCGCACACCCTCGCCACGGGCGAGCCGCATCCGCTGAACGCCCCCTTCGCCCTCGAACGCTTCACGACGGGCGCCCTGATCGACGAACACGGCGCAGCGGCCGTGGCCCACTGAGGAGGACACCACCGTGCTGCTCATCACCTGCCCCTGGTGCGGTCCGCGGAACGAGACCGAGTACCACTACGGCGGCCAGGCCCACGTCCCCCACCCCGAGAGCCCGGGCGAGCTCACCGACGAGCAGTGGGCCGCGTACGTCTTCTACCGGGACAACCCCAAGGGCCCCTTCGCGGAACGGTGGATGCACAGCATCGGCTGCCGCCGCTGGTTCAACGTCCTGCGCGACACCGCCACCCACGAGGTGCTGACCTCGTACCGCCTCGACGAGCCCCGTCCCGGAGGGAACCGATGACCGAACAGCGCTTCCGGCTCCGGCAAGGCGGCCGCATCGACCGCGGCACCGTGCTGCGGTTCACCGTCGACGGCCGGGAACTGACCGGCCACCCCGGCGACACCCTCGCCTCGGCCATGCTGGCGAACGGCATCGTCGAGGTCGCCCCGTCCCTGTACCGGGGCCGCCCGCGCGGCATCGTCGCCGCGGGTGCCGAGGAGCCCAACGCCCTGGTGCGGCTCGACGGCCCCTGCTCGGAGGGCATGCTCCCGGCGACGACGGTGGAGCTGTACGACGGCCTGTCCGCCACGACCCTCTCGGGAATGGGCCGGCTCGATCCGACACCGGACCCCGCCGTCTACGACAAGAAGTTCGTCCACACCGACGTCCTCGTCGTCGGCGCCGGTCCGGCCGGACTCGCGGCCGCCGCGGCTGCCGCGGGCTCCGGTGCCCGCGTGATCCTCGTCGACGACCAGCCCGAGCCCGGCGGTTCGCTGTTCTCCGACACCGAATGGGTCGCCGACGTCCGGGCGGCTCTCGACGCCGCCCCCGAGGTCGTCGTGCTGCCCCGCACCACGGCCTTCGGCTCCTACGACGACAACTACGTACTCGCTCTCCAGCGCCGCACCGACCACCTCGGAACTCTGGAAGGTGTCTCCCGGCAGCGGCTTTGGCACATTCGAGCCCGTCAGGTGGTCCTGGCGACCGGTGCGCACGAGCGTCCGCTGGTCTTCGCCGGCAACGACCGGCCCGGGGTGATGCTCGCCGGGGCCGTGCGGACGTATCTCAACCGGTATGCCGTGGCGCCGGGTTCGCGGGCCGTGGTGAGCACGACCAACGACAGCGCCTACGACACGGTCGCCGACCTGCACGACGCGGGCATCCCCGTGGCCGCCGTCGTGGACGCGCGCGCCGAGCTGTCCTCCCGGGCCGCCGAGGCCGCCGCGGCGACCGGGGTACGGGTGCTGACGGGCAGCGCGGTGGTCGGGACCGAGGGGGACGGACGGATCACGGGTGTCACCGTCCGGGCCCTCGACGGGGGTGAACCGGAGTCGTTCGACTGCGACTTGCTCGCCGTGTCCGGCGGGTGGAGCCCGGTGGTGCATCTGCACAGCCAGCGGCAGGGGCGGCTGCGCTGGGACGAGGAGCTGGTCGCGTTCGTTCCCGAGGGCGCCGTACGGGATCAGCAGGTCGTGGGGGCGGCGCGGGGGTCGTACGACCTCGACGGCTGCCTGGCCGAGGGAGCGCGGGCGGGTGCGCGGGCCGCGACGGAGGCCGGGTTCCCGGTGCGGGTGCCGCCGGCTCGGTCCGAGCCGGCGCGCTCTGAGGTGCGCGCCCTGTGGCTGGTGCCCGGTGACTCCTGGGACACCCACTTCGTCGACCTGCAACGCGACGTCACCGTCGCCGACGTCCTGCGCTCGACCGGGGCAGGGATGCGGGGCGTCGAGCACGTCAAGCGTTACACCTCGCTCGGCACGGCGAACGACCAGGGCAAGACGTCCGGTGTCAACGCGATCGGGGTGATCGCCGAGGCCCTCGGCGGTTCACTGGGAGAGATCGGCACCACGGCCTACCGGGCGCCGTACACACCGATCGCCTTCGCCGCGCTGGCCGGGCGGGAGCGCGGTGAGCTGTTCGACCCGGAGCGCACCACCTCGATCCACGGCTGGCATGTCGCGCACGGCGCGGAGTTCGAGGACGTCGGGCAGTGGAAGCGCCCCCGGTACTACCCGCAGCACGATGAGGACATGGACACGGCCGTGGCCCGGGAGTGCCGAGCGGCCCGTGAGGGAGTGGCGTTCATGGACGCCTCCACCCTCGGCAAGATCGAGATCCGGGGCGCGGACGCGGGCGAGTTCCTCAACCGCGTCTACACCAACGCCTTCAAGAAGCTGAAGCCCGGCATGGCCCGCTACGGCGTGATGTGCAAGCCCGACGGCATGATCTTCGACGACGGTGTGACACTCCGCCTCGACGACGACCGCTACTTCATGACCACCACGACCGGCGGAGCCGCCGGGGTCCTGGACTGGCTGGAGGAGTGGCTGCAGACCGAGTGGCCCGGACTCGACGTGCACTGCACCTCGGTGACCGAGCAGTGGGCGACGATCGCCGTCGTGGGCCCGCAGTCACGCGAGGTCGTCGCCCATCTGGCGCCCGACGTCGACCTGTCCAACGAGGCCTTCCCGTTCATGGCCTTCCGCGAGACCACCCTGGCCTCCGGCATCCCCGCCCGCATCTGCCGGATCTCCTTCTCCGGCGAACTCGCCTACGAGATCAACGTCTCCGCGTGGTACGGCCTCGCGGTCTGGGAGGAGGTGGACGCCATCGGCCGGCCGTACGGCATCACCCCCTACGGCACCGAGACCATGCATGTCCTGCGGGCCGAGAAGGGCTACATCATCGTCGGCCAGGACACCGACGGCACGGTCACTCCGCAGGACGCGGGCATGTCCTGGGTGGTCTCGAAGCAGAAGGACTTCATCGGCAAACGGTCCTTCGCCCGCGCGGACACCTCCCGCACCGACCGCAAGCACCTGATCGGCCTGCTGCCGAGCGACCGCACGACCAGGCTGCCCGAGGGCACCCAACTCGTCGCGCCGGACGTGCCGATCACTCCCGAGGCCGGGCCGGTTCCGATGCTCGGCCATGTCACCTCCAGCTACCACAGCCCGGCCCTCGGCCGCCCCTTCGCCCTCGCCCTCGTCGCCGACGGGCGGGCCAGGATCGGCGAGACCCTGCTCGCCCCGGTGGGCGAGGACCTGGTGCCCGTCGAGGTGGCCGAGTGCGTCCTCTACGACCCCGAAGGGACCAAGCGAGATGGCTGAGCCGACGATCGACACAGGCCCGGTGGCCCTGCGCAGAAGTCCCCTGGAACATCTGGAGGACCGGATGCGCGCCGCCGCCGTCACCGGCGCCCGGGGCGTCAGCCTCACGGAGCGGCCGTTGCTCACCATGGTGAACGTTCGCGTCGATCCCGCTTCCGAAGCGGCCGGGCGTATCGAGAAGACCTTGGGGGCGCGGCTCCCGCGCGACTGCGGCCACACCACCGCGTCCGGCCCGCACACGGCTGTCTGGCTGGGACCCGACGAGTGGCTCGTCATCTCCCGGGCCGACGGGACCGCTGTGACCGCCGAGTTGCGCGAGGCACTCGGGGGAGACCCGGGCTCGGTCGTGGACGTCTCCGCCAACCGCACCACGCTGGAGCTGCGCGGCCCGTCCGCCCGCCAAGTGCTGGAGAAGGGCTGCCCGCTGGACCTGCATCCCCGGGCCTTCGGTCCTGGCCAAGCGGTCTCGACCACGGTGGGCCCGGTCGCGGTGCTGCTCCGGCAGATCGACGACGCGCCGGTCTACCACCTGCATCCGCGCTCCTCGTTCGCCGACCACCTGGGGCGCTGGCTCATCGACGCGATGAGCGAATTCCGTTGCGCGGAGGTGCCCTGATGAGCACATCACCACAGACAGCGTCACCCCAGACAGCCGCCCCCTTCGCCATGCGGTGGAAGCTCGAACCCGTCAGCACACGACGCCGTGTGCTCGTCATGGTGTCCCGCTACGGCCACTGCCTCAACGACCTGCTCATCCGTACCCGCAGCGGCGATCTGCCCGTCGACCTGGTCGTGCTGGCCGCACGAACGCGGCGTCAAGCTCGTCGGAGCGACGGCCCACTACGTCACCGCCGACCTCGACGAGGGCCCGATCATCGCCCAGGAGGTCAAGGACGTCGACCACAGCCACACCCCCGAGGACCTCGCCGCCATCGGCCGGGACGCGGAGTCGGCGGCCCTGGCCCGGGCGGTCCGCCGGCACCGCGAGGGCCGGGTGTTCGTCCAGGGCAGACGCACGGTGATCCTCCGCTGACGCCCGCAGACCTGTCTCAGGCCGGGTTCACACGGATCAGGGTCTGCTGTCCGCTCGCGACGAGCCCCCTCCGGCCGTCCTGGACGCCGAACACCTCGAGCCGGCACACGGTCAGCGTCCGTCCGGCCTTCAGGACGGTACCGACCGCCTCGAGGTGGTCGCCGACGGCCGGGGCGAGGAGGTTGATCTTGTACTCGACGGTGAGCACGTCGGTGCCCTCGGGGAACAGGGTCAACGCCGCGTAGCCGCCCGCGGTGTCCGCGATGGCGCTGGTGGCGCCCGCGTGGAAGTAGCCGTGCTGCTGCGTGACTTCCGGGCGGCCGGGAAGCTCGATGTGGACGAAGCCGGGCGCGACCCGCGTGATCCGGGCACCCAGGTGTGCCATCAGCCCCTGCCGTCCGAAGCTCTCCCGGACCCGGGCCTCCGTCTCCGGACTCGCCTGTTCCTGCTGCGCCTGCTGTTCCACGTGCTCTCCTTCGGCGGACATCGCGGGGATACGTACCAGGGTGCGCCGGGTTCGTCAGCCGGCGAGGCGTTCCAGCAGCAGGAACCCGCCGATGGCGATCATCAGCGCACCCGATGTTCGGGTGACCGCCCGGGCCGCGGACGGCCTGGTGCTCAGGACCGTACGGGCCAGGACGCCGACGGCGAGGTAGACGACGGCGCAGACGGTCATGTGCAGCGTGCCGAACAGGCCGGTCTGCGTGGCCACCGGCCAGCCGCCCGCGGGGTCGATGAACTGCGGGAACAGCGAGAAGTACAGCAGCAGCGCCTTCGGGTTGAGGCCGCTGATCCCGGCCCCCTTGAGCATGATCCGCAAGCGCGAGGCGCCCGCCCCCGAGGCGGAACCCACCTCTGCCTCGGAGGCCGCGAGGGCGGCCGGCTGCCGCAGCACGCCCCAGCCGAGCCACACCAGATAGCCGGCCCCGGCCACGGTCAGGACGGTGAGCAGGGTCGCCGAACTCGCCACGATCACCACCAGACCCGCGACCGCGAGCAGCGTGTATCCCGCGTACCCGGCTATCAGCCCGGCGACCGCCGGCACGACCGACCGGTCCCGAAGACCCGCGGCGATCGCGTAGGCCCAGTCCGCGCCGGGCGTGAACACCAGCAGCAGATCCACGGCCAGAAATGCCGCCAGCGTCGTCGTGTCCATCGCTCTGCCCCTCTCACGTGCTGTCTTGCGAGAGGAAGGCTAGGCCGGATTTGCCCGAAGGTGTTCCCTTCTTTACCCCTTGATCGCGGGATCTGGGGCAGAATCTTCTCCATGGATGCCCTGGACCGGAAAATTCTTACCGAGCTGCAGTTGGACGGCCGTCTCACGGTCACCGAGCTGGCCGCCCGCGTGAAGCTGAGCGTCTCGCCCTGCCACCGACGCCTGCGCGATCTCGAACGCGAGGGTGCGATCCGGGGATACCGAGCGGTCGTCGACCCGGCCGCCGTGGGTCTCGATTTCGAGGCACTCGTCTTCGTCACCATGCGCCGGGAGGACGCCGACACCGTCACCGCCTTCGAGGAGGCGGTGGCCGCCGTGCCGCACGTGCTCCAGGCTCAGCGCCTGTTCGGCGACCCCGACTACCTCCTGCGCGTCGCAGCCACCGACCTGACCGCTTTCCAGCAGCTCTACGACCAGCAGCTCGCCCGCCTCCCCGGCATCCAGCGGCTGACGTCCACCCTCGTCATGAAGCACGTGGTCGACGACCGGCCCTTGCCGGAGTGAGCGCAGCCCCGGTCACTCAGCGCCCAGACCGCCCGCGAACGGCATCGTCCGCCACTGCTCCACGGCCGGCTTCAGCGCCTCCACGAGCAGGGGCAGTCGCGGGGCGAGGGCGAGGCAGGCCACCGCGCGGGACATGCCCACGGCGTTGACGACGCGCAGCACGCCCTCGTCGAGCTGCCGCAGACCCCGGCGTTCGGCGGCCGTGTTGTACGCGGCCTCGCACTCGGGGCCGAGTGCGGCCAGGTCCCACTCGACCGGGCCGAGCGTGGTCAGTTCGAAGTCGGAGTACAGCTCGCCGTCCGCGGCGGAGACGATGTTGGCGGCGGGGGAGTCCCCGTGGATCGGCTGGAACTCGATGCCGGGGAACGCCGCCTCGAACGCCGCGCGTGAGCTGACGACAGGCTCCAGGACCTCCCACTCACGCCGTGCGCGGTCGAGGTCGGCCGGCTCCAGGAGGTCGGGCCGCCCTTCGAGCACGGCGAGCCCCTCGGAGACGAACCGCGGTTCGGCAGCGGACAGGAACGGCAGCTCACCGGGGTACTCGCGCAGCGCGGCGTGCAGGTCGGCGACCAGCGCGGAGTTGTGCGCGTAATCCGGCTCGGCGCTCTTGTCCAGCTCGACGAACTGCCAGAACGTCATCGAGAAACCGTCGCGGCGCACCGGCTCCAGGGGCACCAGCGGACTCGGCGGAATCACCGGGTGCCCCTGCTCCGCGAGCCACGCCACGACATCGAGCTCCTGTCGCTGCCGCGCCGCCTGGAAGCCGGGGTCGGTGTACGACGGCAGGACGGTCGGCACCCGCACCACCACCGGCGACGGAGCGAGGTGCACGACGACGGAGAACACGTCGTAGATCACCGTCGCGTCGGTCACCGTGAGCCCCAGGTCACGACCCGCGGAGACCGCGGCGGCGAAGGCACGGGCCTTACGGGCGTCGATCTGATCAGGTGTCAGAAATGCTTCCATGTCGCCGATGGTGCCACGCCCGGGACGCGCGGTGCGATGAATTCACGCTGGGTCAGGCGGGAGCAAGTCCCGTGTCCGCACCGGGAGTCCGGTCTCGAAGGAGCGGTTCGCGGCCAGACCGGTGACCAGGGAATGGGCCCCGTCGGCCGCGTCCGCCGCGCGGTGCAGGGGGTCCGGGGCCCGGGTGCCGAACAGATCCTCCAGCATGCGTACGTCACCGCCGCCGTGCCCGCCCTCACCGGTCGCCACCTTGATCTCCCGCGGCTCCTCCCAGAAGGGGCGCAGCAGCAGCTCGGTACGTCCGGCGGTGTCCTCGGCCTCGGCTCCGTGCAGGACGGGGTCGGAGCCGTTCGTACGCGCCCGGGGGCGGGTCCAGGTCGACTCCTCCACCAGCAGTTCCAGACGCCCCTGGCTGCCGTTGAAGGCGATCCGGTAGCCCTCCCACGGGGAGTACGCGGTCAGGTGGTAGGTCAGGGTCGCGCCGGTGGCGTACCGGACCAGGACCGCCATGTCGTCCTCGATCGTCACCCCGGGCCCGAACACGTTCTGGTCGCGGTGGTAGCCGTCCTCCGCCTCCGCGTCCAGATACAGCGCGTTGAGCACGGACGAGTCGGACAGGTGCACGGCGAACGGGTCGGCCTCGGCGGCCGGGGAGCCATGAGCGCGGTCGTACTCCTGGGCCAGGCCCCGGCGCCGGCCGGCCTCGTCGCCGTAGAAGAACAGGCCGCCCTGCGCGAAGACCGTCTCGGGACGGGTGCCCAGCCACCAGTTGACCAGGTCGAAGTGGTGAGTGGACTTGTGCACCATCAGGCCGCCGGAGTTGGCCTTGTCGCGGTGCCAGCGGCGGAAGTAGTCGGCGCCGTGCCGCAGGTCGAGCAGCCACTCGAAGTGCACCGAGCCGACCTCGCCGATCTCCCCCGAGGAGATCAGTTCCCGTACGGCCGAATGCGCCGGGTTGTAGCGGTAGTTGAAGGCGACCCGGACCTCGCGCCCGGTGCGCCGCTGCGCCTCCAGGATGCTGCGGGCCTTGTCGGCGTCGGTGGTCATGGGCTTCTCGGTGACCACGTCGCAGCCCGCTTCCAGGGCCCGCACGATGTAGTGGTCGTGGGTGTGGTCCACCGTGCACACCACGACCAGGTCGATCCGCTCGCGGCGCAGCATCTCCTCGAAGTCCTCGGCCGCGTACGCCGGTACGGGAGGAAGGCCCGGGCGGGCGTCCGCGATCCAGGCGTTGTGGACCGCCATGCGGTGGGAGTTGACATCGCAGAAACCGGCCAGTTCGAACCGGTCCGCGTAGGGGCCGGCCAGCGCCTGGGCGAACAGCCGGGCGCGAGCGCCCAGGCCGACCACGGCGGCTCGGCGGCGTGCGGTGTCGGACGACATACAGGTCTCCGTTCGGGGAGGGGAGGGGAGAGGGGCTCTCCAGAGGGCGGGGGCTCTCGAAGGCGGCTCAGGGAGTCATGGGCCGCCAGGCGTCCGCCGCCGTCGCGGCGAAGGCCAGCGGGCCGAGGGCGACGAACAGCACAACCGGGGTCAGGGCCAGCAGCACGGCCGTGGCACCGACGGCCCCGGCGAGCAGGACGGGTGCGAGCGGGTGCCGCGGCACCGACCGGAACACGACGGCCAGGGTCGTACGCCAGCGGGTTCCCTCCCGCCAGGCGGCGGCGCAGCGCAGCCCCAGTGCCGCGAGGGCCGTAGTGGCCACGGCGAAGGCGACTCCGGGGCCGGGGCCGCGGGCGTCCAGGGCCAGCGCGTCCAGCCACAGCAGCGCCAGTACGGCGGTGGGCACGGCCCACACGGCGGGGCCCGACCTCAGCACCGCACGCAACCGTTTCAGGAAGTGTCTGACCGTCACTCCCTCGCCGTCACCGGCCTGTTCGCGCAGCACCGCGCATCCCGCGACCAGCGCCGGGAACGCGGTGACCACCGGCAGTGAGGCGAGCAGCAGCAGGACGCCGAGCAGCAGACAGTCGGCGAAACGGGCGAACCACGTACGGGTCATGGCGCGTTGTCCTCTCAGCCCTTCAGACCGGTCGTCTGCACGCCCTCCACCAGCAGCCGCTGGAAGGCGAGGAAGAACAACAGCACGGGAACCAGGGTGAGGACGGACATCGCGAACATCGGGCCGAACATGGCGCTGCCGTCCATGTCGACGAACATCCGCAGCCCGAGCTGGAGCGTGTAGGTCTCCGGCTCGACCAGGTAGATCACCTGGGAGAAGAAGTCGTTCCAGCTCCAGATGAAGGAGAAGATCGTCGTCGTGACGATCGCCGGCTTGAGCAGCGGCATGATCACATGCCAGAACGTGCGGTACGGGCCGCAGCCGTCGATCGCCGCCGCCTGGTCGAGCTCGGCCGGCAGTGACCGGATGAACTGGACGACGAGGAAGACGAAGAACGCCTCCGTGGCGAGGAACTTCGGCAGGATCAGCGGCAGATACGTACCGACCATGCCGAGCTCCTGGAAGATCACGTACTGCGGGATCAGCATCAGATGCGCCGGCAGCATCAGGGTGCCGATCATCAGCGCGAAGTACAGGCCCCGGCCGCGGAAGCGGAGCCGGGCGAAGGCGTAGGCGGCGAGCGAGCAGGACAGGACGTTGCCGATCACCGTGCCGATGGAGACGAGCAGCGAGTTGCCGAACAGCCTCCACAGGGTCAGGCCGCTGACACCGTCGACCGCCTCGGTGTAGTTGCCCGGCGTGAACACCTTGGGAATGGGGCTCAGGTTGGAGATGACCTCCGCCCCGGACTTGAACGACGCGGTGAGCAGCCACAGCACCGGGTAGAGCAGGACGAGGCCGATCACCACGCAGACGGCGTGCCAGGCCGCGGTCCGCAGCGGAGTGCGCCCGGCGGGGGCCGGAGCGGGGGCGGGGGATGCCGCGGTCGTCGTCACGACGCGTCCTCCTGTGCGTAGAAGACCCACAGCCGGGCGCTGCGGAAGACGGCGTACGTGATCAGCGCGATGACGGCCAGCAGTACCCATGCCATCGCCGAGGCGTAGCCCATGTGGAAGCTCGCGAACGCCTGTTGGTAGAGGTAGAGCGAGTAGAGCAGCGTCGAGTCCGACGGGCCTCCGGTGCCGCCGCTGATCACGAACGCCGGGGTGAAGGCCTGGAAGGAGTGGATGATCTCCAGGACCAGGTTGAAGAACAGCACCGGGGACAGCATCGGCAGCGTGATCGAGAAGAACGTCCGCATCCTGCCCGCGCCGTCCAGCGCCGCCGACTCGTACAGCTCCTTCGGGATCTGCTTGAGACCCGCCAGGAACACCACCATCGGGGCACCGAACTGCCAGACCGTCAGCAGGACCAGCGGATACAGGGCGTAGTCCGGGTTGTCGGTGAAGCCGCCGACGCGCACGCCGAAGAACGCCAGCGAGCGGTCGGTCGCCCCGTCGGTGGCGAACAGGGCCCGCCACACCAGGGCGACGCTGACGCTCGCGCCGAGCAGGGAGGGCGCGTAGAACGCCGCCCGGTACACGCCCACCCCACGGCTCGCCCGGTTCAGCAGCAGCGCCACGGCGAGCGCGGCGGCCAGCTTCAACGGGGTGCCGATCAGGGCGTACTCGAGGGTGACGCCGGCCGAGGTGAGGAACCGGTCGTCCTCCAGCATGTAGCGGTAGTTCGCCAGCCCCACCCAGCGGGGCCGGGAGAACAAGTCGTAGTCGGTGAACGACAGATACAGCGAGATCACCATCGGCCCCAGCGTCAGCACCAGCGTGCCGATCAGCCAGGGGGCCAGGAACACATGACCCGACACGGCTTGTGAGCGGCGGCGCCGGGCCGGGCGTCGCGCGGCGGGGAGGGCACCGCCCGGGGGCGGCATGGGACGGGGCGGAGCGGTCGCCTGGCTCATCGGAGCCCTCCTGCACGGCGGGGCTGGACAACGGGTGGCAACGATTGCATGCGTTGTTTTCCGTCGGCAAGGGGTCGGGCGAACCTGTCCGTCTCCCCCCGCCGACCCTTCACGTCGCAGGTCAAATTCGGTCGACCCGATTGACGGAGCCCGCGCTGGAGGCGTAGCTTCCCGGCCAACCGGAAACGGAGTGGCAACGTTTGCACTTCAAGCCGACCGAAGGGCCGCGATGTCTCCAGCACGCCGTTCCACGACCCTGCCGCCGGCCACCGGGCTGTCGCGCCGGCGTCTCCTCGCCTCGTTCGCGGCGCTCCCGGTGGCCGGGGCCGCCGCGGGCTGCGGCTCGGGCGATGTCGCCGCCGACGGCACGGTGACGCTCGACTTCCAGTGGTGGGGCTCCGAGGACCGCAACCTGGCCACCGAGAAGGCGGTGCGGCTCTTCGAGCGGCGCCACCCGAGGATCAGGGTGGCCACCTCGTACGCCGGGTACGACGCCTATCTCCAGCGGCTCGCCACCCAGGTCGCGGCCGGCGGCGGGCCCGACGTCATGCAGATGGACGTCGCCTACCTGCGGACCTACGCGGACCGTGACGTGCTCGCGAACCTCGCCGAGCCGGAGTTCTCGGCGATCTCCCGCAGCCGGATCCCCCCTCTCTTCCAGCAGACCGGCATGGTCGACGGGACGCTGGTCGGCATCCCGACGGGCATCGCCACCACCGCCCTCTTCGTCGACCCCGCCCTGTGGCGCAAGGCCGGGGTCGGCATCCCGAAGGCGGGCTGGACCTGGGACGACCTGCTGACCGACGTCGGCCCGAAACTGAAGCGGGCCGTGCCCGGCCGCTCACCGCTGACCGACTTCGGCGGCTACGTCGAGTGCTTCCACGTCTGGCTGGTGCAGCGCGGCAAGTCGCTCTACGCCGGCGACGGTTCCATCGGCTTCTCCGAGGCCGATCTGCGCGGCTACTGGGAGCTCATGGAGCGCTTGCTGGACAAGGGCGTCTTCACGCCGCCGCCCGTCACCGCGTCCTCGCTCAGCGGCGGGGCCGGCGACCGGGCGCTCGTCCGGAAGCTCTCCACCGCCGAGTTCCAGATCACCGCCACCGCCACCTCGTACTGGGAGACCTACGGCGAGGTCACCCCGGTCCCCTTCCCGACCGTGTCGGCCTCGGCGCCGCCGGGGATGGCCATCGCGGCCTCGTCGTCCCTGTGCGTCCGGCGCACGTCCCCGCACCGGCGCGAGGCAGCGCTGCTGATCGACTTCCTGGTCAACGACCCCGGGGCGGCCGAAGCGCTCGGCGTGGTGCGCGGGCTGCCGCCCAACCAGCGCAACCTCGACCGGCTCGCACCGAAACTCACCGGCGGCGACCGGGTCATCGCCCGCTACGTCGCCGACGTCCGGGGCGACCTCGCACCGCCGCTGCCCCCGGCCCCGTCCGGCGCGGACGAGGACAAGAACGAGTTCCGGCGCGTCTACCAGGACGTCATCTTCGGCAAGACCGAGGTACGGGCGGCGGCGAGCGAGATGTGGGACAAGTTCCACACGAGCGTGCCGCAGGGCTGACCGGCGGTGCCGGTGGTCCGCGGCACTCCCGGTCCGCTCAGCGTGCCGCGAGTGCCGCGGTCGAGCCGCGTACGACGAGATGCGTCGGCAGCACCCGCTGCATCGGTGCCTCACCCTCGACCTCGGGTGTCCTGAGCGTGCGGAACAGCAGGTCCACGGCGGCCCGCGCGGCGTGCGCCTTGGGTACCGACACCGTGGTCAGCGGGGGCGCGGCCATCCCGGACAGGGCGATGTCGTCGCAGCCCACCACGCTCATGTCGTCCGGGACCCGGACTCCGCGCGCGGTGAAACGGCTGATCAGCCCGAAGGCGACGATGTCGTTGAACGCGACCACCGCGGTCGCCCCGCTCGCCAGCACCACGTCCGCCGCACCCGTGATGCCCCCGTCGAAGTGCGGGGCCACACTGCCCACCCGCACGAGATCGATCGTGCCGCCCTGCGCCATCGCCTCGACCCCGGCCGCCCGCTCCCGCGCCTCCCACGTGCTGCGGGGGCCGCCCACATAGGCGATCCGGCGGTGGCCGAGCGCGTGCAGATGCGTCAGGGCGTCCGTCATCCCCTCGGCCAGGTCGGCCGTGACGCTCGGGAACCCGGGCTCCCGGCGATGCAGCAGCACCACCGGCTTGGCGGTGAGCCGGCCCAGCGATCCCAGCTCCTCGTCGCTGAGCTGGGACGCGGTCAGCACGATGCCGTCCACCTGCGGGGCGAGCGTGCGGATCGCGTCCATCTCGAGGCCCTCGTCGCGCTCGGCGTCACTCACGATCAGCGAGTGACCGAGCCCCCGGGCCCGGGCCTGTGCCCCCTTGCAGGCCTCCGCGTAGAACGGGTTCAGCAGATCCGGCACGATCAGGCCCACGGCCCCGGTACGCCCGGTGATCAGACCCCGGGCCGCTCGGTTCGGCTGGTAGCCGAGGCGGTCGGCCGCCGCCTGCACCCGGTCACGGGTGGCCGCGCTCACGGTCCCGTCCGGCGCCAGGGCCCGGGACACGGTGGAGGGGGAGACGCCGGCCGCCCGCGCGACCTCTCTGATTGTCACCTGCACGCCCCGAGATTTTCACCCCGTGCCATTCCCGTCAATGAGAAGGGCGGGCCAGGCCCATTTCCTGCGGAGTCGTGACGGCAAACCTTTCCGCCGCTGTTGCAGACTGACGGGAGTGCGCGCCCGGTCAAGGAGTCGTGCGCTGCACGGCAACCGCCCGCACGGCCTCCGGCCTAGCGTGGCCGTATCCCTTCCACCCGCCCTCCCGAAAAGAGGAAGCAGCGCATGCCGTACATCACCGTGGGCCAGGAGAACTCCACCGCCATCGACCTGTACTACGAGGACCACGGTTCCGGGCAGCCGATCGTCCTCATCCACGGCTTCCCGCTCGACGGGCACTCCTGGGAGCGGCAGAGCGCCGTACTGCTCGACGCCGGGTACCGCGTGATCACGTACGACCGGCGCGGTTTCGGGCAGTCGGCCCAGCCGACGACCGGCTACGACTACGACACCTTCGCGGCCGACCTGAACACCGTGATGGAGACCCTCGACCTGCGGGACGCCGTCCTCGTCGGGTTCTCGATGGGCACCGGCGAGGTCGCCCGCTACGTGTCCGCCCACGGCTCCGGCCGGGTCGCCAAGGTCGCCTTCCTCGCCTCGCTGGAGCCCTGCCTGCTCAAGTCGGACGACAACCCGGGCGGGGTCGCCCCGAAGGAGTTCTTCGACGAGATCGTCGCGGCCGTGAAGGCGGACCGGTACGCGTACTACACGAACTTCTACAACGACTTCTACAACCTCGACGAGAACCTCGGCACCAGGATCAGCGAGGAAGCCGTCCGCAACAGCTGGAACGTCGCCGCGGGCGGCGGCTTCTTCGCCGCGTCCGCCGCGCCCTCCACCTGGTACACCGACTTCCGGGCCGACATCCCGGCGATCGATGTGCCGGCCCTGATCCTGCACGGCACCGGCGACCGCATCCTGCCGGTGGACGGGACGGCGAGGCGGTTCCACAAGGCTCTTCCGGCCGCGGACTACGTGGAGATCGAGGGCGCCCCGCACGGTCTGCTCTGGACCCACGCGGAGGAGGTCAACTCGGCACTGCTCGCCTTCCTGCGGAAGTGATCGAGCGGAAGTGATCGAGCAGAAGTGATCCTGCGCAACCTCTCCGACCCCGGCCTGTCCCCGCCGGGGATCGCCGCCGCGCACTTCATGTCGGTCCGCTACCTGCACAAGCTGTTCGAGCTGGAGGGCGTCACGGTGGGGGAGTGGATCCGGACGCAGCGCCTCGAACGGTGCCGCAGGGATCTTCTGCGCTCCCCGGCCCTGGGACACGGGGTCGCGACCGTCGCACGGCGCTGGGGCTTCGTGAGCCCCAGCCATTTCAGCCGTGCCTTCCGGGCCGCCTTCGGTGTGACGCCCCGCGAGTGGCAGCGCAGCGGCCTGTCCCGCCGATCCCATGCCTGACCCCGGGAACGTCCCGGCGGTTCGCCGCGTTGCCTCACTGTTCACGCCGCCGACCCAGGGAGCATCGTGCCCGAGACCACGCCCGGAACCACCGCCGTTCTGCCCGTACTCCCGTCCCTGAGCGCACAGGCAGAGCGACTGATCGAGACGGGGGTGCACGAGATCGCGGGCCTGTCGGCCGCCGAGATCCGTACGTACGCGGCCGACGCCGAGGCCTCGGTGGGCGGCGAGGGCGCTCTGCTCGCCGTTCACCCGGACGGGGCCCCCGCGTCCGCCCTCGCGCCGCTGCTCCGCCGCGAGGACAAGCCGGGCTTCGTCGTCGTAGACATGCCGGACGTCGACGAGTTCACCCCCCACCGCCGTCGAGCTGCCCGAGACGCCGCTCTACGTCCTCACCGGCCTCGACCGCGGTGACCACATGAGTAACTGGAGCCCGGACGAGGCGCTGCCCGCCCTCACCAAGGAGGACCGCACCCCGCTGCTGCTCACCGAGGGCATCCACTGGGTGCTCCAGCAGCCGGCCGCCCTGGAGCGCAACCTGTGCTTCATGACCATCGGCTCCCGGCTGCGCAAGCCGAACGGCACGTTCGACGCCCGCACCCCGGCGATCTGGATCAGCAACGGAACCGGCCGCGACGGCCGCGAGCGCCGCGACGCCCCGAAGGTCGGCTGGTGCTGGTGGAACAACCGCCACACCTGGCTGGGCTTCGCCTCCACCACGGGACGCAAGCCCTAGCCTCCGGAAAAACCGGCCCGGGCA